>JBDLJZ010000001.1:0-55093 GCA_039714095.1 Nanobdellota archaeon
CTTTTATTTTATTTTCAATCCAATCTTCAATTTCAGAAAAATTTAATTTTTCAATAACAACTTCATTAACCTTTTTTGTATTAGTTATTTTTTTAAGAAAATTAAATATTCTCATGCACTCTTTTTAGAGAATTTATTATATAAGATTTACGCCACAGCCTAATTATATAGGTAATGAAACATTAGAGGATTTTGGGTGACCACAAATTTACTTTTTCTTCTTTTTTGTGGACACCTCTTTAAGTGTCTTTTTATACTGATTAATTAATAATTTGAGAGTTGGTTTTAAATCATCTTGTTTAGAATATTTTTGCAGTGATTTATAATATTCTTGTCTATCCTCAAGCATAATATTTATTGGGGGATAATTATTTTGTAATAAAATATAATTTAATAATAATCTTCCAACCCTTCCATTTCCATCTTGAAACGGATGAATATGCTCAAATTGATTATGAAGTATTGAAGCTAAAACCAATGGTTTAAATTTATCTTTATTTTCTTTATGCCAGTCAATAAAATCATTTAGATAATTTTTGAGTTCTTCTTTAGGAACTCCTGCGTGAAGAATATGTCCTGTAGAATTTCTCACAACTACATTAACATTTCTAAATTTTCCTGCAAAAGATTTTGAACCTTTAAAACAAAAATTATGTAATTTTAATAATAATTTTAATGACAAATCTTCTTTTGTATTTCTTATATGTTCTATTGCTTCTGCCACCCCCAAAGTTTCTATTTTTTCAGGGTCTTTGGTCTTGGGCTTTTCATCTAAAATTTCTTTAACTTCTTCTTCAGTAACTGTTGAGCCCTCAATGGCATTTGTATTATATACAAAATCCTCTGTAAAATTTTCCCATTCTTTTTTACTCAAATGGACAACTTTAATCTTATCATTATAACCATTTAGTACCTCTACCTGTTTTTTTGTTAACGTAAAAGAAAACACTTTCGTACTAATTTCTTCAATTAAATCTAAAATTATTTCTTCGGCTTTTTTTCTTTTCCTTTTCAATTCTTCTTCTGAAAGATTAAATCCTAAATATCTTCTTATTTTTTCAACTTTATTGTTTTCTCTATAAGAATGAACCAAATAATATTTTATGTTTTTTCTTGATTTTCTTTTTTCAATGTGCATACTATATAGAGGTGTCCACGTTTTAAATATTTTTAGTTTTTTGTGGTCACCTCCAAAATGAACTCTCTAAAATGCATATTTTGTGTTGACGCCCCAACCGTACGATTAGAATAAGTTTAACGCTCTTTATTTAATATTTAATTAATCTAAGATGTTAAAGTTTTTATACTTTTTGATTATTTTTGTAATCTTCTACATAGGGTCTTACACTTAAATTAAATATATAAGTTCAAGTTTATTAAAAAATTAATGAGATCAGTAGATGAACAAATTCATATTTTGGATGAAGCAATATGTAAGCATATCGAAAATTATGAAATGAATAAAGACAGGGGTTTTTTATCTCAAAGTATTTTAAAAATCCTTAGAGATTTTATTGAAGCAGTCTCCGTAAAATCAAGTGGTCAAAGTGAATATCATTATGATTTATTTAAAAATGTAGCAAAAGGTTATGTTGCATCAAGAGCTGAACTAAAATTTTTAAATGATTTTCATAAATATCTTCAAAAAACAGTTTCACATTATCTTCCAAGTGAAGAAAATTCAGAAAGATTAATGTTAAAATATTATGATTATTTATTAAGAATTAAATATTTGTTAAAAGATAGATACAACATTAGTGTTTTAGAAAACATAAATAAATTTCCAATATTTAACGATCCTTCATTGCAAAAATATTATGAAAAAATAGTTATAGAAATTAATAAGCCTGTGGAAACCAGAAGAAGAAGTGATTATATGGATAGATATTATGTTAGGAAGATAAAACCTTTTTTTATTAATCAAGAAAAATATTATGAAGTAACTTTTACAACCGCCAATGATTATGAAAGTAAATTTGACAGGGTGATTGCTTTTACAAAATGGGAAATTTCTCCAAATTATTCTGTAAGGCTTTCTATAAGTCATGGAAATATAGAAGTTTTTAATAAGAAAATGCCAATTCAAATCATTGATAACTGGGAAGTATCAATTCGCCCTTGCGAGTTAAATTATTTTGTAGATATATTTGGAGATCATCCAGAGATAAGTATTGGCTCAAGGGAATATAAAAATTTAATGATACTTTTAACAGGAAGTGGTTTTAATCTTGCCGAAGTTATTGAATTTTCTGACAAGTACTATCAGCTTTTTAGAAATGAAGCAATTAGGAATGCACAAGTAACTCATATATTTGATGTCTTAGATAGAGTACGTGAATTAGTAAAGAATAATTCTCCTAGTAGTAATGTCCTTAAGTATTTGCTTTATAGTCTTAAAAATAAAATTATTAAAGACCAAATTAATAGCAAACATTGTTTTCTTTTATCTGACTTAAGGCTTAAATGGGGATGCATACCTTTTGACAAGATGCCTTTTGTTACATCTCCTGTAGGTCATAATCCTAAAATTCATGATCTGTTGAATTGTTTTGATATAGAAAACCATCAACATGAGTTATTTGCAAGACTCATAAAAAACAATACCGGACAAAAAGGAATTTTATATACACCTCTTAAAGATTTAGAATTTGAAAACCCAAACCAATTAATTAATTCTTACAATAGCAAACTTTATCACAAGCATAGACCTGCACGTGATTTAGAAATTTATAAAGAGCATGTTTATATGAATAATTATGAACAAGATACACTTAAAATTATTAAAAAGTTAAAAGAATTATCAAATTTAGGTATTAAAAATTATTCAAATTCTGTTAGTGTATGGTTAAACTCAAGCTCTGAAAATGTTGATTGTAGTTACAAAAGAGAGATTCTAAAAAAAATGTTTGAGCATTCGGGAATCGCATTGGTGTATGGTGCTGCTGGAACTGGGAAAACTAGATTAATTGAACATGTTTCAAGTTTTTTTAATGAACATAATAAATTATTCTTAGCAAATACTCATCCAGCAATTAATAATTTACGAAACAGAGTAAGTACAAGAAATTCCTCATTTAAAACAATTGCTAGTTTCTTGCATCCGCAAAATATGGATACGGAATTTGATGTTTTAATCATAGATGAATGTAGTACAATAAGTAATTCGGATATGTTAAGAATATTAGAAAAATCCTCCTTTAAACTATTACTTTTGGTGGGGGATGTTTTTCAAATAGAATCTATTCTCTTTGGAAATTGGTTTAATATAGCACAATCTTTCATTCCAAATAATTCTGTTTTTGAATTAACTAAGCCCTATAGAACCACAAATGAAAATCTATTAAAATTGTGGGATAAAGTAAGGAATGTTGAAGATGATATTTTGGAACATATCACTAATAACAAATATTCTGCAGAATTAGACGAATCAATTTTTGAATATTCAGAAGATGATGAAATTATTTTATGTTTAAATTATGATGGATTATATGGAATCAATAATATCAATAATTTTTTACAAGAAAATAATAAAAATAATAAAATACAGTGGGGTATTCATAGCTACAAAGTTGGTGACCCTATATTGTTCAATGAATCAGGGAGGTTTAGACAATTAATTCATAATAACTTAAAAGGAAAAATCTTGGGCATAGAATTATTAAAAGATAAGATTAAATTTGATATTGAAATTAATAAATCTATAAATGAATTAGATGTGTTAGGGCATGATTTAGAGTTATTAGGCGAATCAAAGAATGGGAACTCTATCATTAGTTTTTATGTTCATAAGTTATCGAGTTCTGATGAAGATGATGAATCCTTAAATAAAATAGTTCCTTTCCAAGTGGCTTATGCTATCTCGATACATAAAGCTCAAGGTTTAGAATATAATTCAGTTAAAGTTATAATTACAGATGAAATTGGGGAAATGATTACTCCGAATATATTTTATACCTCAATTACTCGTTCAAAAGAAAAATTAAAGATTTATTGGACTCCTCAAACTGAAAAAAAGATATTAGCAAATTTACAACATAAAGATAACAAGAGAGATACGCATTTACTAAAAGCAAAATTTAAGATATAGATTCCAAACTGATTTTTAATAAATAATTTCTAAGAATTAACAATAACTCATAAAAACACCTTATTCTATCCAGTTTTATGTTAACAAAATCAAATTATCTCTTAGGATTGCAATGCCCTAAATTATTATGGGTTTCTAAAAATAACAAAGAAAGAATTCCGGAATATGATGAGATGACTTTGGCGACTTTCAAGAATGGAGAAATAATTGGAGATTTTGCAAAGAAACTATTTCCAGAAGGAATTGATTTATCTAAAGAAGGGTTTAAAGAAAACTTAGAAAAAACAAAAGAGTTATTAGAAAAAAGAGTTCCGTTATTTGAAGCAGGATTTTCAATTGATAATCTATATTCGAGAGCAGATGTTCTTTTGCCAGTTGAAAAAAACAAATGGGATATTTTAGAAGTTAAATCTGCGACAAAAGTAAAAGAGGTTAATATTCACGATGTTAGTTTTCAGAAATATGTTTATGAAAAAGCAGGATTGAAAATTAGGAATTGTTTTGTTATTCATATAGATAATCAATATGCTAAAGAAGGAGAAATTGAGCCAGAGAAATTTTTTACCCAAAATGATATTACAGAAAAAGTTGAAGAGTTTGGTTTAGATATTGAAAAGAGAATTGAGAATATGTTAAAAATTATTAATTCAAAAGAAGAGCCGAAGTGTTCTATTGGAGTTCATTGTTCAGACCCGTTTGATTGTTCTATAACTGGAGAGTGCTGGAGTCACATTAAAGAGGGAAGTGTTTTTGAATTTTATAGAATGAGAAAAAAGAAAATATTTGAATTGTATGATTCTGGAATCAAACATTTGAATGAAGTTCCTGATTCAGTTAAATTAAACGATAAACAAAAAATACAGAGATTAATTGCAGAAAAAAAAGAAACGCATAAAGACAAAAAACAAATTAAACATTTTTTAGACAATTTGAAATATCCACTTTATTATTTAGACTTTGAAACAATCAATCCAGCAATTCCAAAGTTTGAAGGAATGAAGCCTTACCAAAGAATTCCTTTTCAATTTTCATTACATATTCAAGAAAAACCAAATGGAGAATTAAAGCACATTGGTTTTTTGGCAGAGGGAATAAACGACCCAAGACAAAAATTCTTACAATCATTAAAAGATAACTTAGGAAAAGAAGGAGATATTTTAGTTTATAATCAAGCATTTGAAAAAGGAGTTTTGAGGGAATGCTGTAGGTCATTTCCAGAATTTCAAGAATGGTGTGAAAAAAATATTATGTCTAGAGTAAAAGATTTGTGGGATGTCTTTAAGGGATTTTGGTATTATGATTCTAAGCAAAAAGGTAGTGCTTCAATTAAAGCAATACTTCCATTATTTTCTGATTTGAGCCATAAAGATTTGGATATCACAAAAGGAGATATTGCAAGTTATGAATATGCAAGAGTTACTTATGGTTCTGATGATGAAATCTTGAAAGATGATGATTTGAAAGGTTTGAGTGAAGAAAATATTAAAAAATGGGTTGAGGATGAAAGAAAAAAAGTTCGAGATGCTTTGGAGAAATATTGCGAGTTGGATACTTTGGCAGAGGTTGAGATTGTTAAGGGTTTGGGGGAAAATATAAAAATGGAAGAAATTAGGAGATAATATGGCAGTTCCAGATTTTCAATCAATAATGCTCCCTTTATTGAAGTATCTACAAGATGAAAAAGAACATACATTAAGAGAAGTAATTGAACATATTTCTAAAGAATTTAATTTGACAGATGAAGAAAAAATGATATTATTACCTTCAGGGAAACAACCAACTATTGATAATCGTGTAGGTTGGGCAAGAACATATATGAAAAAAGCAGGGTTTATTCTTATGCCCAGTAGAGGATATATGAAAATTTCAAAAAAAGGTTTAGAAGTATTACAACAAAATCTTCCAAAAATTAATATTGCATATTTAAAAAAATCTCCAGAATTTGTAGAATTTCAAACAATGAAGTCCGAGAAAGTAAAAGATTCTGCTAAAATTTCAGAAGATAATGAAGATGAGACTCCCGATGAATTAATGGAAAGAGGAAACAAATTAATTAATTCTAATCTTATTCCAGATGTTCTTTCCGAATTAAGATCTTGTGATCCTTATTATTTTGAAAAGATTGTTGGGAATCTTTTAGAAACAATGGGATATGGAGATTTTGAAGTGACTAAAAAATCAAACGATGGAGGAATTGATGGCATTGTAAATCAAGATAAATTAGGCATAGATAAAATATTTTTTCAGGCAAAAAGATATGCGGAAAATAATTCTGTAACTGCTCATGAAGTTAGAGATTTTGTTGGAACTCTTGAATTAAGTGGTGTTAATAAGGGAATTTTCATTACTACTTCAAAATTCCCTTCCAACACTCAGGAATTGATACGTGGAGCACAAAAAAACATTATTTTAATTAATGGGCAAAAACTTGCAGAATTAATGATTGAATATAATTTGGGAGTTTCTATTGAAAGAGTTTATAAAATTAAAAAGATAGATTCAGATTTTTTTAGAGAAGATTAAAAATGAAAGTAATAATGCATAAATCTTTGGAGAAGTATTGAGATGGCTACGAAGGCAGAGGTTGAAATAGTAGATGGATTATATGAAATTATAAAAACTTAATTTAATTAAAAATAGGATGGTAGCATATAAAAATTTCTGGTCATTGAATACAGATGAAGCAGTTGTAACAGGAATTTTAAGAGAAAAGACCCCTAAAGATATTGATGTTCTTATGCCAATTAATGCACAAATGAAAGACGTTGATTTAGTTTTAATGGATTTTACTAATAAAAAAAGCATCACAATTCAAGTCAAAGGAAGCAAGGCATACGAGCCAAAGAAAAAAGAAGTTGAGAAATATGGAGAAGGATCTAATGGTTGGTTTTTTCTAAAAAAAGATATTATACATAGGTCAGAAGCAGATTACTTTATTTTTTTAGTTTATGTCATATCTGAAAACGAAAAAATTGGAAGAAGATTTATTGAACCCCATACAATAACAATCCCAACAAAAAAATTACAAGAATTATGTTCAAAACACAAAAAACCTCATCCAGATAGATATAGTTTTTATTTCTGGGTAAACCCAAAAAAGAAAATTGCTTTTGATTGGAGAGATGAGCAGTTTGATGTAACAGAGTATTTAGATAAGAATGGTTTTGAAAAATTGAATAAAGAATTTGAAAAAGAATAGAAAATAATTCATAAATCTATTTTCCGTTTTCTTCTATAAATTCTTCATAAGTTCCTGAAGGTCTGAAATCTATTGAATAAGTTTTTGAGTCCAATCTTTCTAAAACTACCGAGTCAAATCCTATCTCTTGCAATTTTTCATAAGTTAATAATTCTTTTTCTTTTAGACCTAATACATTTCTCAATAACCATTTTCCAAGGTCTGCATTGTGTTTACTCATTAACGCTTTTGAGCCATCTTGACACACTTTTGCGGATAATATTTGTCCATCGGGCAATATAAGATTAAATGGCTTATCTCTTCCGAGAAAAAATCCAGGAAATCTTTTATGAATCCACGTTGGAATTGGGACATAGATTTCATCAGGATTTCTTTTTCTTCCTCCTGCATTCCATTGATTAAGTCCACTTTTTGGATATACAATTTTGCCTTTTGAAGTAATGGAATAAAGGGGCAATACAACATGAACTTTCAATTTTGCCTCAGTGTAATATGTTTTCTTTATATCTAAAAATTTCTCCTCTATGACTTCAAAAGGATCATCAAGAATTTTTACAGGAACTTTAAGAAGAGTGTTTTTTGTATGAAATCTTTTGTATAATGTGCTTTTGGTTAAATTAAAAGAATATTCATTTTTAGAGTCTTTAAAAGAAATAGTATTATTGCTTGATTTAAGATGTGTTATTTTATCAATATCAATTAAATCCATAGGGCATTCAAAAGTTGAAATTTTACCTTCATCTCTAACAATGCAATGGTATATCATTTCATTTAATCCATAAATTCTCTTTGTTGCTTCTATCCTTTTATTTCTTAACTCTGCAACTTTTTTAATTGCATCTTCTTTGGAGAGATTTCTAAATTGTAAATTATCTCTATTGAATTCTGCCACCTTTTGCAATGTTTTCCCATTTCCATTAACAAAAGTTTTTATTCCAACCCCAACAGTTCCAAGTGATGCGTCCGCAGAAACATCTGAACGAGAAAGATTCTTTGCAGAGAAAGATTTACAAAAAAGATTTTCCGTAACTCTGTAATTTAAAAAAGGTATTGTGCTTTCAGAAAAAAGCCCAGTCAAAGACCCGAGAATTTTTAACATCTTTTCATAATAAAGATGTTTTGAAGACTTTTTATTCACCATCTTACAGAACCTTTACAATCTCTTTTGCAACTCTTTGAATAACTGTAACATTAACACTATTTCCTGCCTGATGATATAATTTTGCATCTGCTATTTTTGGAAGTTTCCAACTTTTAGGAAAGCCTTGTAGTCTAAAACATTCAAAAGGTGTTAATTTTCTTATTCCTTTGTGATCTAAAATAATTGGGACATTGTGTCCTCCTGAACCCATATTTGCAGTTAGAGTAGGACAAACTTTACTCTTATTTTCTCGCACATATTTTCTCCGCCATTGATAAACTGTATCTTTGGAGGTGATTTCTTTTTTTAATTCAGGATAGATAAATTTACCTTTATAATAGTATTTTTCGTCTACATTTTTCTCTAAAAAATCTTTAAAGCTCTTATTGAGTTTTGTAGTCTTGGGGAACTTAAATTTCTTGGCTTTCTTATGATCTAAAAATCCTACAATGATAATTCTTTCTCTATTTTGTGGAAGATTTCCATGAGTCATTCCATTTAACACTTCAGATTTGACCATATAACCCAAATCTTCCAATGTTTTTTTAATCACCTTAAAGGTTTTTCCGTGATCGTGAGTCTTTATATTTTTTACATTTTCCAAGAATACAATTTTTGGTTTTTTCTCTTCTATTATTTCAGCTATCCTAAAAAATAAATTTCCTCTTCCTTTTTTGTCTTTAAATCCTTGCCTCTGTCCTGCAATAGAAAAAGGTTGACAAGGAAACCCTGCCAATAAAATCTCAAAATTTGGAATATCTTTTATTGGATACTTGCAAATATCCGCAATTGTTAATTTAACTCCTTTGTGATTTAAATCAAAAGTATCTTTACAGGATTTTTCAAAATCATTAGAGAAAACTGTTTTAAATCCTGCTTTTTCAAAACCCAACCTAATGCCCCCAACACCTGCAAATAAATCTATTGCCCTCTTTTTAATCACCATATTACATAAAAATCAGCATTGTTTTTATATGTTGCCCATGCTCTTTTTTTAGCTTCAAAAATTCTTAAAATAGTTTTTCTTTTTAACTTTCTTTTCTAGTTTTCTTTCTATCTCTTTCAAGTCATTCATTATCTTATCAAATTTATCTTCAACTTCCATTTTTTATTCTCATTAAGATATTTTTATACGAAAAATCAAATTTCTAAGTGCTTCTTAATTTTTTCATAAAATGCCTTAAGTTTTTCCCTATCTCCAATATAAGCTAATACTTTCTGTTTAACCTTCCCATCAACAAGCTTCCCTTCAACTAAATAATAGTAATCTTTTCCTTTAATCAATTTCTTTCTTATATACATATTAGGCACAAGGATTCTTAATATATAAATCTTATTATTTAGAGTAAATCTCTAGAATGAATATGGTATCTCCTATATGAAATGTATTCTGTGTGAAATGTATATAAATAATAAAACAAAACATTTATAAAGATTAGGCACAATATATATAGGTAATAATAAATAAAAAAAGGAGCCCGAAGGCTCCCCTGTCTCGTCGCTAAACAAAGACAAAATGAAAAGAAGTTATAGATATAAAAACCTTATTGTAAATCAACTTAGGAGAGATTGCTAATGCAACAAGTAATCTATCTTAAAGAAAATTCTGATAGTATAAAGAATGCCAAAACAATCTTTGATAATATAAGTAAAATCAAAGTAGATTACGAACAAGAAAACTTTTTAGTTTTCTTCTTAGATACGAGATTAGAAATAATTGACACAGAGGTTTTATTCAAAGGTGGATTAAACTCTTGTTTGATAGACCCCAAAACAATTTTTAGAAAAGCTTTGTTGAAAAATTCAGCTGCAATTATTGTTTCGCATAATCATCCAAGTAGAAATTTAAGCCCATCAAGTGAAGACATAGAAAGTTTTAACGAATTGAAAAAGATTGGCGAATTATTAGATTTAAGTGTTTTAGATAGTATTATCTTTGATGAAAATAAATATTACTCTCTTTCTGAAAATGATAATTAAAACTTACAAAGAATTAGAGTTCTTCTTAAAAATGTTCAGAAATGGAAATGCGGAGCTTCTGATAGTCGAATCAAGGGGTGGATTAGGAAAATCAAGGCTTACAGAAAAAATGCTTAAGGATAAGGTTTACTTAAGAATTTTAAGCCATATAACGCCAATGCAATTTTATATTTTAGGATATAAATTTAAGGACTTGCCTATTGTTATAGATGATTGTGATGGGCTTTTATCTAATGACCAGAATATTTCTTTGTTGAAAATGTTTTGCGAAACAAGGGAAACTAAAAGAGTTAGTTGGCTTAGTACAACAGGGGCTCTCAAAGAACAAGGAGTTCCAATGAATTATGAAACGCAATCCAAGGTTTTAATTTTGACTAATGATTTTCAAAATTTATCTAAAAAAGTAGGTGCATTACAAGACAGAGGTTGGCACATCTCATTTGATCCCACACATAAGGAAATATTAAATCGAATTAAACAAATAAAGAAATTTTGCAGTTTAAATTTATCTGAGAATGAAATCAATGAAGTCTATGATTTAATTGAGAAATATTCTTCTGTTGGTCAATTTAGCCTTAGAACTTTTGTAAAAGGATTATTTTTGTATAAAGAATGTAAAAATACTGAGACTAATTGGAAAGAAATTTTATTGCAAGAAATGAAAGTTAATTCTAAATTATTTTGATTTGTCTAATTTTTCAATATCATTTAACAAACTCTTGCCTTTTGTAGAAATTTTATAGAATCTTATGAGCTTTTGCTTTGGATTTAAACATTCAGCAAAACCTTTTTTGACTAATTCATTTAAGGTTCTACTGACAGAATTAAAATGTAAACCTGTTTCATCTTTTAGCTGTGTTGGAGTTTTTGGATTTCCAAGCAATTTTAGGATATTTTTTCTATGTTTACTCCCCAAAATATAACTAATGTTTTCCCAACTACCTTCTTTTTTCATAAAAACAAAAATACAACAATAATTAAAAGCAAATCCAACATCAATCCAACAACTATAACACAAAACTTATAAGTCTGAAAGAATTAATTTATTTAATAAAATGGGTAAGCTCTTTGATTATTGTATGACAGGGGATTGGGAAGAAACGCAAAGAATAGCATTATATAAAAAGTTGGGCAAGAAATTGGATGATTTATCTCCTGAACAGCTAAAAAAGATTAAAAAAATAATGAATGAATAATATAATTCTCATACCCAGATTATACAAAATTCTATGGATTCCATAGAACTATAGACTCCATAGTTCCATAGATTTAGGCATTTTTTGTCGCTCTAGAAAGGTATTCCCTTTGTCAGAGATAATTTATACAATAAGATTTTGTTTTTTTGGTATTTTTTGTGCGGTGTCTCTCTTTTCTTAAGGCTCATCTAAATAAAATCATTTCTCTCTTACATCATATATTTCCCCTCCTACAATTTTTATCATATCCGTCTTAACAAACAAATCTAAAATTTCTTTTCCAACCCTTATACTAGAATGATGTTCTAAAGCAAACATTGCCAGAAATTTTTTTTCATTTATTGTACAATCTGAATTTTCATTGAAAACTCTTTCTATATTAAACTTAATCCAACCTATTTTATCGGTTCGTGTTATTTTAGTTCCCATTTTTAATTTAACCCCCTTCGAGTTAGGGCATCGCCTAATAGATGCGTAATCATTCCAGCAAGAATCGACATTATAAAATACCAATCTGAAGAACGGAAAAACCCTAATGTAAATACAACAGGAATTAAAATGAATGATATCACAAAGAAGCTCTTCCATGAATGCAGACCGACCCTATGCCAAGCACTATTCGGAGTCTCAATTCTATCTATAATAAAGCTCCCTACAAGATAAAATGGCAAATTAATTAAAATTAATTTTATAGATATTTCTCCAATAAACTCTCCATAAAGAAATATTCCAAAAAATCCCAATAGAACTGCCCAGTAAATATGCCCGCTAAAAGAGAGACCCCGCTTACATTTAATCACATTTGATTTTAAATAGACATTTAATTCCTTTTTGATTGATTTCTAAAAATCCCATATCAGATAGAAAAAATAATAATTCTTTTACCTCTTGTTTTTTGAGTGAGAAATTTCTTCCTACCTTCAGATAAATATAAGAATAAGGTATGAATCCATTAATTTTTATTCCTTTAGTATTTTGCTTTACCTCGTAGAGTCTTAAAAGAAGCTTTCCATAGAGCCCATTTAGTCGATCCTTATTAAGAGGTATTGGTTGTTTTTGTTGTATCATTTAAATTATTTGAAAGAGAAGTTGTTTGTTGTTTTTTCTTCTCTTTCTCTTTATTTTTAATTAAATCTGTTAGCGTGTTTACCCAATTTGGATTTTTTTCTTTATTCATAATTAAAAAGAGCCCACGCCCTCTTTTAGAATTTTTTTGTATAAAAATTACTTATAAAAGAATCTTGTACAAAAATTTATATACGAAAAAGTGATATTTTTTGTATGGGTGATATAAATCCACCTCATTTGAAAAAAGAATTTTTTGGAAAGGGAACCTCTGTTGTTAGGAATACAAAAAATCCATATATAAATAGAGATGAAAAGAATAAAGATAAGAAAAATAAAGATGTCTCTAAAAATGATAATTATTCTATAAGCATACCAATAAAAGTAGCCAAAATTATGGGGCTTAAAAATAAACAAAGATTAGATTTGATGTATTATCTTGATAAAAAATGTCCCCAAATTATACTTTCTATACCTCCTCTTTCAGATAAAGATAGGATACAAAAAATAAAGGAAAATAAAAAATTTCTAAAAATGGGAACCTCTTCAGACGAAATAGAATTATCAAGAGAAATATATAAGTTAGAAAAAGATATAGAAAGCAATAAAGATACACAAAAAATTATATTGTCTCATCCAGAATCTTCTGATAAAAAAGAGGCAATTAAATATTTAGAAGGAAGCGAAGAAGAATTAACAGAATTACTTAAAGAATTAAAAAATGATTTAAATGAAATTAAAGAGAAATCTTCTTCTTAATTAATTCCAAAATTTCTGGATCCTTAATTAGTCCATCCATAACATTATCTGTTAAACTTCTTTCTGTTTCTGCTTCAATAATCTTTTCAGCTTCCTCTTTATCTAAAACTAATCCACAGATTTTACAAAATCGGTTTGTTGCTTCATTGGTAGTATTACACTTTATGCATTTCTTAGGTTGCATAACTGGAAGGTTTGATTCTTTCTTTATCTCTACGCCGTTAGCCCTTAGCACAGCTTCATCTGTTGTTTTTCCACACATGGAAATATATACTCCACACATACGGCTACTTTGCCCCCAACCAAGATATTGCTTCATACATGCTTCACTCATAGTAGAAGCAAGCAGCGTAGCTCTTGAATGTCTAAGTAAATGCAAATGAACTCTTTTTTTTATTCCTGCTTTTTTCGCAGCTGTTTTTAATACTCCTGAGATTCTTGTATAACTCATTTGTTGCCCATCACTTTTTATCCAAAGAGGAGAGTTTGAATTATCATTATCAGAATGTTGATTTATCCAGTTTTGCAAATAAGGAGAACTCCATACAACTAGAATTTTTCTCATGCCAGTCTTCCCATCCACAGTTAATCTTGCACCATATTCTTCAAATGAAGTATGTTTTATTTGCATTGACCCGATTTCTCCTGCCCTACAACCTGATTCGGCTAATGTAGCAATCAAAGCTTTGTCTCTTGGATTATTACATTTTTGAATTATCTTTTTTATTTCTTCTTCAGTTAAAAGTTCTTCAGGAAGCTTACTTTTACTTCTAGGAATATTAATTGAAATCCATCTAACTCTTTCTGGATAAACCCCTTTCTCATCTATATCTTCTATAAAACGATAAAGTTTTCTTACAATTACTTTAAATCCTTTTTTTGTTTCTTCTGCTAATCCTGTTTGGTTAAGTTCTCCAATAACAGCCCTGATGTCGTTTTTTGTAGCCTCTTCAAAAGGCTTTTTCAGCATTTTAGAATACTTTACTAATTCTCCAATACATCTTTCAATTCTTGGAACTCCAATTCCTTCACTCAATAAATAATTCTTAAATTTTAATATAGTCTCTTTATTTTCTTCGAGAATTTCTTTAGATTTCTTAATATTTTTAAGTGTTCTATCAAGTCTTCTTTTGTAATTATGTATATCCATGTTTGCTCATAATAACCGTGACTTATAAACCACGATTACGAGCACCAAACAAAAACTAAACGCCCCAACCGGGAGTTGAACCCGGGTTTCTTGCGTTCTGCACATTTTCACCTTCTCTCGCGTTAGCGAGCATATTTAGGAAGGTTGACGGTCAAGGAAACCTATGTTTCCTTACCTGCACGACAGGCAAGTGTCTTAGCCGTTGGACAATTGAGGCAAATTAATATAATTATCTACTAAATTCTTTTTAAAATTAACTATCTCAACTTGCCAATAAAATCACCTAATTAATCTATTATAAATTAATGCAAAAATCCAAACCATAAAAAATCCGTCAAAAAATCCATAAGTTGCCCCAAGAAAAACACCCAACCAAGAGGTAGAATATCCAAACATCCCATAAATTTCCGTTGTCATTGAATTATATGTACTAAAATATCCAAGCATCCCAGCAATAGTTGAAAGAGAAATACAGATAGCAGAGATAATTCCTCCTGCTAAACCAAGTCTAAAAGCATCAAATTTCATCGCCTTTGGCTTTTTTAAAAAACCTTTTACACCCTTTTTCATCAATAATTAAAACAAACAGATTATTTAAAACTTTTGAATATAGACCAAATCAGACTATAACTCCCAGCAATAATAAAATAAATTGGAATTATAATAACTGCTATAATAAAAAACAAAGCTTCCTCAAAACCAAAAATTGCACCAATAAAATTATGCAAAATCACCACAACAAACCATAAAGCTATTAAGACTAAAATTCTTTTCCAATTCAATAATAAATATTTATCTAGTTTGTTTTTTCTTCTCAATTTTCTTCTTACTATTCATATAAGGTTGTAAAACTTTCGGAATATTTATGCTTCCGTCTTTATTTTGATTATTCTCTAAAATAGCAACCATAATTCTAGAAGTTGCAATTACTGTATTATTTAATGTGTGCGCAAAATATCTCTTCCCTTTATTTTCAATCTTAATATTCAAACGTCTTGCTTGCGACTCTTCCATGTTTGTTAAGGAAGTAATTTCTTTGTATTCATTTTGACGAGGACTCCAAACTTCTAAATCACACGACTTTGCTTTTAAATTTGCCAAATCTCCTGAGCAACATTCCAAAACCCTAAAAGGTAAATCTAATTTCTTAAATAAATCAACAGAATATCTAAGCATTTTATCATACCATTTATATGATTCTTTTGGCTCGCAAATAACAATCATTTCTTGCTTGTTAAATTGGTGCGTTCTAAAAATTCCTTTCTCATCAATTCCATGTGAACCAATTTCTTTTCTAAAACACATAGAATAACCTGTCTGCAAAATAGGCAAATCTTTTTCAGAAAAAGTTTTATTCATAAATTGTCCAATTAAAGTATGCTCTGAGGTTGCAATTAAATACAAATCCCCTCCTTCAATCTTATAAGACATTTCATCAATTTCTTCATTAGAATAAACTCCTCGCAAAATATCACCACGAATCATCAACGGAGGCTCAACATATAAAAAATTTTTTTCAACCATAAAATCTCTTGCAAAATTAATTAACGCCACATTCAGTAATGCTAAATCTCCTTTAAGATAATAAAATCCTTTTCCAGAAACTTTAGCAGAATCATCAAAATCTAAAATTCCTAATTTCTCTCCTAATTCAACATGACTCAAAACTTTGAAATCAAATTTTTTTATTTTACCAAATTTTTTAATCTCAACATTCTCAGAATCGTCTTTTCCAATAGGAACTGACTCATGCATAATGTTTGGGATTTTAAACATAATTTCTTTAATTTTCCTCTCTAACTTTTTTCTTTTCTCTTGAACCTTTTCAATCTTAGTAGGAATTTCCTTTGCACTTTTTAATTCCTTTTCAACCTTTTTTCCAGATTTCTTCAATTCACTAATTTTCTTAGAAATTTTATTTCTATCACCTCTCAAGTTGTCTTCATCAAATTTCAACTTCCTCCATTCCTCATCCAGCTTTTTAACTTCATCAACCAGTTTCAATTTATCATTCTGAAATTTTTTCTTAATATTTTCCTTAACTAAATCAGGATTTTTACGAATCAAATTAATATCAATCATAAATTAATTTTACAAAACCAACTATTTAAAAATTTTGGAAAAATAATCCTGAAAGGCGAGTGTAACAATAATTACGAGTATAAAGATTTTTTAAAAAAAATCTGCAATAAATTAATTTTACAAAACCAACTATTTAAAAATTTTGGAAAATTAATCTTAGAAAGGTGAGCATCTTCTGAAATTTCTAATAAATGAGCGAAAAAATTAAAAGTGAATTTAAAGAAGATTTCACGGAGTGCGAATAGAGCGTTTCAATAATTACGAGTATAAAGATTTTTTAAAAAAAATCTGCAATAAATTAATTTTACAAAAATACTCTATTTAAATTTAATCAAAAAAATATATAAACTTATTTTAACAATTTAATTTATGGTGATGACACAAGTTAGCTCTGTTTTTTTAGATGCTTATAATTCATTCATTGAAATCCTTCCACTCTGGGTGCAAAATTTTATAAGTTTTTTTTTGTTAGTTTTATTAATTGTTGCTTATTCAATTATGGTCTGGAGATTTTACCAATTTGTTTCAAAAAAAAATCCCTTAGGATTAAATCTTAATGAAAAATACAAACCAAATGAACACTCTTTTGGAACAAGATTTGTCGTAGGATTACTTTATTTTGTAGAATATATTTTAATATTACCATTATTAATTTTTCTAATTTTTGGGATTTTTACTTTGTTCTTAATTGTTCTTTCTTCAAGCGAAGATGTTTCACAAATATTAATTATTTCTGCAACAGTAATAGCTTCAATAAGAATCACAGCTTATTACAATGAAAAACTTTCACAAGAAATTGCAAAAATCCTCCCATTTATGTTATTGGCTGTAGCAGTTCTTAATCCAACAACATTCACACAAGTCCAATATATAGAAAAAATATTTAACCACCTAATTAATATTCCAAATTTCCTAAGTCAAATTTGGAGTTACCTACTGTTTATAATTATCATAGAAATTACTCTTACTTTTTTTGATTTGATTTTTTCTTTGTTTAATTTACATGAACCAGAAAAAGCAGAAGAAAAAGAAGAGAAATAAATTTTTTAATAAACATAAAATCAAAACATAAATTTTAAAAAGAATATAGATTTTAAATTTAAAATGGGGTTGACAATGACGTTTACACTTTTTGTAATTGGTTTTGTAGCTTTTTTTGCTACAGGTATAGATGATACTGTAGCATATGCAAGTTCATATTTAAATAATAAAAGAAGAGACCACAAAAACTTAATTTCTTTAGGAATAATACTTGGAACATTTCTGGCATTAGCAATAGCTATTTTTGCAGGTTCATTAATGGCATCTATTCCTTCTAAACATTTAATTGGGGGGGCAGTTCTTATTACTCTTGGAGCATTATCTTTTTTTCATGGAAAAGGCAAACAAAAACAGAAAAAAGTTCATTTTACTAAAATTAAAGAAAATCTAAAATATTCAAGGACATCATTTCAAACTAATTTAAAATTTATTGGGTTAGGTATGGTGCTTTTTTTTGCTACAGGAATTGACGACATAATTGCATATTCAAATTTAATAATGGCCAAAGGTTCATGGTTAGCAATTTGTTCAGGAGTAGTTATGGCTACATTTGTGTCATTAATTATAGCCCATTCTTTAGAAGAAAAACTAAAAAAATTCTCCCATCCAGAAAGAATTGGTGGAGTAATGATGATAATTATTGGTATACTTCTGGCACTAAAAATCTTATAAATAATTATAATTAAATAAATATATTTTTTGTTTTCTTTTTTTAAATTCTTAAGGCACAAAAAGGTTTTTAAACTATTTTTATGATTGATTGTTAACTAAATGATTGCCTCCTATGTGGTATCAGTTGGACTGCACGAAAAGATACCACCTTCAATGCTTAGAGGAAGTTTAAGCGAAGAACCAGGAGGTATCCTCACATGCCAAAAGTAAGAATAAAATTAAATAGTACTGACATAGAAATGCTTAATAATATTTGCGAAACTATTAAAGATATTGCAAAAAAATCAGGAATTACAATCTCAGGACCTGTTCCACTACCAACAAAAAAATTAAAAGTCACAACACGAAAATCACCTTGTGGAGACGGAACAGCAACTTTTGATAGATTTGAAATGAGAATACACAAAAGGTTAATTGATTTACCTGCAAACGAAAAAGTTTTGCACCAAATTATGAAACTTCAAATTCCAAAGAACGTTAACATAAAAATTGAAGTAAAAGAGTAATTTTATATATATTTTAGAAAATATATTTTATATTATATAGATTTATTTTGTGGATTAATTTATAAAATAATTTTTTCTTCTTGGTCAATGGAAGAGGAATGGCCAATTTACAAAAAAGAACTTCTGATTTTAGGAAATCAAAATAGTAATGTTAGTATATGTACGCTTTGGACTCCCAAAGAAAATGTCTTAAGAAAAATTTCTAAAAATAATTTTTTAATTACTGGACAATGTTATAGCAAAAGTGAAGGTCCAAGTTTAATTTTAAGACATGCTTTATTAAATAAGAAATTAAGATATATTATTCTTTATGGAGCAAATGTAAATAAAACTGCAGAAATTTTATTAGCAATAAAAAATATGGGTGTAGATGAAAATCATAAAGTTATAGGATTTTCAGATGCTGAAATAGAAAAAGAAATCACTTTAGATGCAATAAATAGATTTAGACAAAATGTAGAAATAATTGATAAGAGAGATTTAGAATTAGAAGAATTAAATAATTTTATTGAATCATTGCCCAAAAAAGAATCTTGGGGAGAACCAGAATTATTTCCTAGAATCCCTCCTAAAAAACCAGAATTCTTTCCTTCAGAGGAAACAGGGTTTGTAATTAGAGGAAAAACTGTTGGGAATGTGTGGTTAGAGATTTTACAAACTATAAGAAAATTTGGTAAAATAAAAAAGAGCCAGTATTCAGATGACCAACAAGAAATAGTTAATCTAACAAGTATAATTACTGATGAAGATCCAAATAATCTAAGTTGGGAAGAATGGTTTCAATTTTCTAAAGAACATTTTCAAGAATATTTACCGCAATTGATGACATCTGATTTAATTGGGGATGTTGAATATACTTATGGTTCTCGTTTAAGAAATTTTAAAGGAATTAATCAAATAGAATCAATTATTGAAGAATTAAAAAAAGCAATATACTCAAGAAGGGCTGTTGGCGTAACATGGGATATAGAAAAAGATCATAATAATTCTCACTGTCCATGTTTGGATTTAATTCAACCATTAGTACAAGATAAATTACATATGACAGTCTATTTGAGAAGTAATGATATGTTTAAAGCATATCCAGAAAATGCCTTGGCTTTACGAATGATTCAAAATGAAATTGCGCAAAAAGTAGGAGTCGCATTAGGGTCATTAATTATAATTTCTAATAGTGCTCATATTTATTCTTCAGATTGGGAAAAAGTAAAGAATATTTTAGAACAATATTCAATAAAACAAACTAGACAATCTGATCCTCGTGGGAATATTCTTATAGAAACAGAAAACAAAAAAATAAAAATTATTCATCAATCTCCTGAAGGTGTTGGTATAGATGAAATTTATGCAGAGAACTCTTTAGATGCTTGTTCTAAAATAAATGCAAAAAAAATGATTTCCCAAATAAATCATTCTTTAGATATTGGAGGGGAAATCGCAAAAGCAGAAATTGCCATTAAAAATAATCTGAAGTATGTTCAAGATAAGCCTTTAGAGATAAGAAAAAAAGGAAAGATAATTTTAGTTGAAGGAACAGATTGTTCAGGCAAACAAACTCAAACAGAATTATTATTAAAAAAACTAAACAGCGAAGGAATTCCTTGCAAATTAATGAGTTTCCCTCGTTATAATACCCCAACTGGAAGAATTGTTGGACAAAGTTATCTGGGGAAAGTAAAAGATTATTGGAAGGGAGATTCTGGATGGTTTGGAGAAGCTGATTCATTAGATCCAAAAATTGCTTCATTATATTATGCAGCAGATAGAAGAGCTTCTGTTGAAGAAATAGACAAAATTTTAGATTCAGGTTGTAATTTAATTTTAGATAGATATTATACATCTAATATGGCTCATCAAGGTGGAAAAATAAAAAATATAGAAGAAAGAAAAAAAATATTTGAATGGTTGCAAAATTTAGAATTAGATATTTTAAAATTACCAAAAGAAGACATTGCGATATTTTTACATATGCCTTTAGAAGTTTCAAAAATATTACGGACAAATAGAACTGGAGAAAATTTAGATAACCATGAAAATAATGAAGAGCATTTGAGAAGAGCAGAAGAAACCTATAACCAGTTATCAGAATTATACAATTGGAAAAATATTAGTTGTGCTCCAAATAAAACAATTGAATCTCTCAAAACACCAGAAGAAATTCATGAAGAAGTTTACAGTGTTGTAAAAGATTTCCTAACACAAAACAAATCTTAAACTATATACTCAATAATATATTTTGGTAAAAGAATTTCTTTATAAAAAATTAAATTCTTAAATATAAGTGATAATCGGAATAACAGGAACACTTGGAGCAGGAAAAGGCGAAGTTGTTAATTTTCTAAAACAAAAAGGATTTTCTTATTATTCGTGTTCAGATTATTTAAGAGAAGAATTAAGAAGACAAGAAAAAGAAATAACAATTCCAAATCTTGCAGAACTGGGGAATTCTATGAGGGAACAATATGGAAATGGAGAAATTACAAAACGATTATTAAAAGAAATAAAACAAGAAAACGTAATTATAGATTCATTAAGACATCCAGACGAAATAAATGAGTTAAAAAAATCTAGCAAATTTATCTTAATTGGAATTGATGCAAATATAGGAATAAGATATGAAAGAATAAGGCAAAGAAATAGGAATGAAGACAATTTATCTTTTGAAGAATTTTATTTAGAGGAAGAAAAACAAAAAACTGATTCAGGACCAACAATGCAACTTCACAAATGTTTAGAACTTGCAGATTTTAAAGTTGAAAACAATGGAACAATTGAAGAACTTCAAGAAAAATTGGAAAAAATATTTCAAGAAATTATGCAAAAAGAAGTTTATGTTCGTCCGACTTGGGATGAATATTTTATGGAAATAGCAAAGACAATTGCAAAACGTGCAACTTGCGATAGAGGGCGAAGCGGTTGCGTTATAGCAAGAGACAAGCAATTATTAGTAACAGGTTATGTTGGTTCGCCAAAAGGTTTGCCACACTGTGATGATGTTGGACATCAATTCAAAAAAACAATCCACGAGGACAGACATATAACAAACCATTGTGTAAGAACTATCCACGCCGAACAAAACGCAATTTGCCAAGCCGCAAAATTAGGAGTTTCAATCAATGAGGCAACACTATATTGTAAAATGACTCCGTGCAGAGTTTGTGCAATGCTAATAATTAATTCAGGAATAAAACGAGTTGTTTGCGAAAAAAAATACCACGCAGGAGCAGAGTCAGAAGAAATGTTTAAGCAAGCAGGAATTCAAATAGAATTCTTTGATGAGAAAATTGAGCAATATAAAAATCAATAAAAATCCTTAAAAACTTAATTTCTTTTGTTCTAAAATGAAAAATCAAAAAAACGCAATTTTTATAATATGTCTTTTCTTATTAGTTACAACAGGTATTTATATAATGACTACTGAAAACAACACAAAAATCAAATTTGAAACAAATCACGGAGATATAGTAATAGAATTATACAGCGAAATGCCGATTACAACAGGTAATTTCAAAAGCTTAGTTGAAAAAAGAATTTATGATGGAGTAATTTTTCACAGAATAATTCAAGGATTTATGGTTCAAGGAGGAGACCCAACAGGCACAGGTTATGGCGATTCAAAAATCCCAAATATACAAGACGAATTCACAAAAACAGATTTAGACCAAAACAACAGAGGAACAATTTCAATGGCAAACGCAGGACCAAACACAGGCTCAAGCCAATTTTTCATAAACCTTGTAAACAATAATTTTCTTGATGGCAAACACCCTGTTTTTGGAAAAGTAGTAGAAGGAATGGACATTGTGGACGAAATAGCAAAAACCCCCACAGATTATCAAGACCGCCCAATAGAAGAGGTTAAGATAATTAAAGCAAGTGTTTTGGAATAACTCAATATTTATTTACATAAATCAAATTTTTTAAATTTTATATAATACTAAAATCCCACAAAACTTAAAAACAATATTTATTCTAATTAAAGATGGAAAAAGAAATAGGAAAGATAAACAAGCGAGATGATACAGATATTGTTATAAGAATTGACGATTTTGCAGACAAGCGAGGGTTGACAATCAGAGAATTTGTAACCTCTGAAAGATACACTGGTTTCACAAAAGCAGGTGTGAGAATCTTGGCAAAAGACTTTCAAAAATTCAAAGAAATGGTTAACTCTATTTCTGACGAGGACATGAAAGAAGAAGCACAAGAAGCTCCAAAAGAAAACAAAGATTCAGAATTACCTGACTATTAATCTAATATAATTTTTTGAAAATGAGATACAAATTGCTTCCTGAACAGAAAGGAGATTTTAATTCTTTAGACATTTCTAAGGAATTTCGCAAATTAATTGCAGGAGATGATAGTGCGAAGGATGATAAGTTAAAAAATGGTTTTCCCTATTATACAGGAATAGTTTTAAGAAATAAAAATAATCAAAATGATAAACGAAAGGTAATGTTAGGTTTTATGACTGACTTTGAATATGAACCTATTATTAATCTTGATACTTATATTTTAGGATTAATGTATGCACAATTAGTAGGAAAAGAAACAAAAAAAACTCATGTACCTAAAGGATTAGAAGAAGAAATAGAAAATAAGCTTAATTATTTTTATCAAACAAGATTATCTGAATCAGTTAGTTCATTAACTACTTATATAGGTTCAAATAAAAAAGTTATTAAAGAACAAGCAGGAGAAGCAATATTAGAACATATAAAATCAGGGGGCAGATTTATGGGAGGAAAATATGAAAATAGAGAACCTCTTAAACCAACTAATGAAAGATTTAAACATTATGAAAAAATTTTTGCTGGGGAAATATAATTTGTAATCAATTACATCAAAACGTTTAAAAAAAAACTTCACATAATTTTTCTATGAAAAAAAAGAGTGTTTTAACTTTGATAATTATTTTCGGAATAATTTTATTATCTTTTGCAATTTTAAATAAACCTCATCCAGATATTGAAAAAGAAACCGCACAATGCATTGGGCAAAATTCAGTTCTTTATATTCAATTAGGTTGTCATGCTTGCGAGACTCAGGAAAAAATGTTTGGAAATAATTATCAGCATCTTAATGTTGTTGATTGCTTTTTTGAAAAAGAAAAATGTCAAAATATAAAATATACTCCAACATGGATAATAAATAATAAAAAGTATCAAGGTGTTCAAGATATAGATAAATTAAAAGAACTTACAAATTGTTAATGGATATAAATTTTTTCAGAATAACTGCACTTGCACTTGCTGACTCTGTGAATCCTTGTGCCATCGCAGTTTTAACAATGGTTCTTATGTCCATTTTAATTCAAAATCCAGAGAAAAAGAAAAAAGTACTTTATGCTGGATTAGCATTTGTCGCTTCAGTTTACATAGGATATCTTTTTTACGGAATAATTATAATCCAGTTTTTCAAAACATTTGCACAATTTCTAAGAGAGAGCTCAAATATTGTTTATAATGGTTTAGCAATTTTAGCAATGATTTTAGGAGGATTAAATATAAAAGATTTTTTCTATTATAAAAAAGGAGGTATTGCAACAGAAATGCCGATTTTCCTTAGACCAAAATTAAAAAAGATAACTCAAAAAATAATCTCTCCAACAGGAGCATTTGCAATAGGATTTTTCGTAACATTATTTCTTTTACCTTGCACAATTGGACCTTATATTATTGCTTCAGGATTATTAGCTGAACTCGGAGTCTTAGGGGCAATTCCTTGGTTATTATATTATAATCTTTTATTTGTTCTCCCAATGTTAATTATTGTATTAATAGTATACCTTGGATTCACAAGAGTAGAAGAAGTCTCAGGTTGGAAAGATTTAAATATAAAAAGATTACATCTAATTACAGGAATACTACTCTTTGCAGTAGGTTTCGCCTTACTAATGGGATGGTTATAAAATGAGAACATCACACATATCAACAGAAGGACATTATTCCTTAATAATTAGTCCGGAAATTCATAAAGAATGTTTAAGATTATATAGGAAAAGACTTATCCCAAAAGATTTTGATAAAGATTCTGATGAAATTGTTCAACCTACAGATTATATATCTGAGGCTATAGAGAATTGCAAAAATAAATTAGATGGTGTTAGCTTAGAACAAAAATCTTTTGAAAAATTAATAGACTTCCTTTAAAAAGCATCCCATTTTTTTCCATTTAATACTTCGGCATCAACTCATTATGCCCAAACTGAATAACTAAATCAACCTTTGGGTTTAATTTTTCAATACCTTCTGGCGTATCACAAGCACCATAACAACTTCCAATCCAAATCAAAAATTCAGCATTTGTTTTTTCACGCAAATAATCCACAACAGAAGTTGCATATTGTTTAAGCCCATCAGGAAACTGCAATAAAACTAATTTTGCTTTTTCTTTTTTAATTTTAGAAATAACTTTTTCCAATTCTAAATCATAACTCTCTTCCAAATTTTTTAAATTATATTGCTTCATTTTACATAAATAAATATTTCACCAAATAATAACTAACCAAAGTACTGATTCCTCCAAACAAAATACCTTTGAAAATTTTTCTTTTGTCCTCTTTTAGGTAAATCAATGAAAATAAAAGTAAACAATAAACCCCACTAGCAAAAATTCCAAATTTCAAATCATTGTAGTAAATTGTAGTGAACACCAGGGCTATCAACCCCAATCCTGCGTGCAATTCTCCTCTGAAGATAAACATTAAAATTAAAAATATAATTCCTCCAAAAATAAACTGGAATTGATAATACTGTTTACTAATAAGCCAAACCCTCGCAATAACCAAAATAAAAAACGGCAAACCTCCAAGAGCAATTAAATCACGAGCAGTTTCACGGATTTTTTCTTTACCCCAAAATTCTTTCATAGTTTATTTATGCTTCCTCTAATTAAATATGTTTTGTATATGAAAATTTTTAAATAACAATTTCTTAATTATAAAAAAGAGAAAATGATATACATTCCAGTTTTAGGAGCAATGGCCCTCGCATCAGGCATAATTTTGCAAAAGATAGTTTTAAAGAGAAAAAGAATTGACATTAAACTTTATCAGACACTGGAATTTTTCGCAATTGTTTTAGTAATGTTGCCTTTAATTTATTTCTTCTGGAAACTTGATGCTGAAGCACTTCAAATGAAAAATATTTTTATTTTTTCTTTAGTAATTTTATTTTCCATCGCAGCAAATCTTTTTACTTTTTATTCTGTAAAATGGGAAAAAATAAGCAATATTGAACCTGCTAAAATTCTTGAACCTCTTTTTGTTATAATTCTCGCGATATTTTTTAGTTATGTTGTAGACGGAAATCTTTTTGATAGAAAACTTAGTGTGATTATTCCTGCATTTGTAGCTGGATTGGCATTAATTTTTTCACACGTGGAAAAACATAACCTAACATTCAATAAATATTTTATAGCTGCAGTGTTGGGGAGTTTTTTCTTTGCACTTGAACTTGTTATCTCAAGACTTATTCTTGATTATTATTCTCCAATGACTTTTTATTTTCTAAGAGGAATTTCAATATTTTCACTTAGCCTTATTATTTTTAGGCCAAAACTCATAAAATTAAAACCAAAAGTCAAAGCTCAAATATTTGTTATTGGATTTATTTGGGTTCTTTATAGAATTATTGTGTATTATGGATATATTAATCTTGGTGTAATTTTCACAACTTTAATGCTTATGCTCGGACCTATTTTTGTATATTTATTCGCATATATATTTCTAAAAGAAAAACTCAAACCTAAAAATATCATCGCAGCGATTGTTATTGTAGCAAGTGTACTTTACGCTACTCTTTCGTAAAATGTTGATTGACACTCATGCCCACTTAGATTATTTCAGCGAAGATAGATTAAAAGAAATTTTACAAAATGCAAAAAAACACAGAGTAAAATTAATTATCACAAATTCAATAAATATAAAATCCTGCAAAAAAAATTTAGAAATTTCTAAAAAATATTCAAAAATAAAATTAGCAGTAGGACTTTATCCTGAAGAAAAAATAATAAAAAAAGAATTAAAAGATTTCAAAAAATTTGTAAATAAAAATAAAAAAGAAATATTTGCAATTGGAGAAATTGGTATGGATTTTAAATATAGCAAGAATAAGAAACTTCAAGAAAAAGTTTTCAAGGAACAATTAAAGATTGCTCAGGATTTAAATGTCCCAGCAATAATTCACACACGAGAAGCAGAAAAAGAAATAATAGAAATTTTAAAAAATTATAAAGGCAAAAAAATACTTCATTGTTTTCACGGGAGTTTTAAGCTCATAAAAAAAGCTGTTGAAATTGGTTGTTATTTTTCTATTCCAACAAATGTTGTTAATTCAGAACATTTCCAAAAAATGATTGAAATTATTCCAAAAGATAAAATTCTTACAGAAACCGATACCCCTTATCTTTCTCCATACAAAAATAAAAAAAATGAACCTGCATTTATTTTTGAATCAATAAAAATTATCTCAAAAATTTGGAGAAAATCAAAACCAGAAACAGAAAAACAAATTCAGGAAAATTTTGAAAGAATATTCACTTAAACCAAGAAACAATTTTTAAAACAATTTTTGTAAATGTTAATTTTATTTTTTTACCTAAGGTAGCCCCTTTAATTTCAATTTCTTTATTCTTAACTTTTTCATTATACAAACCTAAAGAGTCTTCTGATTTACTAATCTCTTCAAGTGTCTTTAAATTATTAATATAAATATAATAAGTATTATCTTTGTTTTCTTCACATTTCATAGAATTTATTTTTCCCTCTTCAATAATTAAACTTCCACTAAAATTTTCTTCAAGAAGATAAAAATTAAAAATCTCATTCTTGTAAGGAACAAATGAAGGAATTTCAAAACCTTCTAATTTTTCTGAATCTATATTTTGACAGAATAATTCAACATCCTGAATACTAATTGAACTTACTAAACTAAATCCAAAAACAAAAATCATCAAACTTAAAATCACTCTTTTCATTTATTTATAAGTTTTATTTTATTTATAATATTTTCTATCTAAAATTGTTGGGTCAATAAAAATTTAAAAAAGTTTATAAAGTATTTTTTCTATAATTAAATATGAAAAAGATTTTGATGTTAATGTTTTTAGGAATCTTCTTAATGGGATTTGTTTTTGCAGCTAATAGGGAACAAGCACAAGATTCAACAGGTCCTTATCATGACGAGATAATTACAGCAGGAGGAATGAATGGAACTCCAAACCAAATTCAAACTAATTCTGAAATAAGAAATAGAATTAAAGCAGGAAATTATGATGTTGAAGGAAAACAAATTAGAATTGAAGAACAGGTAAATAATAAAATTAGATTAAAGTCACAAGATATTTCTGCGGATACTGATTTAGAACTTGAAGAAGATACATCTAATTCTCAAACAAAATTAAAAACTACATTAAGTAACGGAAGAAATGCAGAAATTAAAATTATGCCTGATACAGCTTCAGAGACTGCACTTCAAAGATTAAAATTAAAAGCTTGTTCTGAAGAAAATAATTGTTCTATAGAATTAAAAGAAGTTGGACAAGGTGAAGAAGTTAGAGTAGCTTATGAAGTTAGAGCAGAAAAACAAGCTAAAGTTTTTGGTTTATTTAGAACACAGATGAGAGTAGAGTCACAAGTTGATGCTGAGACTGGTGAAGTAATTCAAACAAAAAGACCTTGGTGGAGTTTTTTAGCTACTGAGGAAGACGAAGTTGTTGAGAGTTCTGAATAGTTTATTAAAAAATTCTAAATATATTTAGGAAAGATATAAATAAAATAAATCATTAATTTGTTAAAGAGAATTATTTAAAATGGTAACAAAAGTTGAAGCAATAAAAAAAGTAATTCAGGAATTTGGAGGGGTTGCAAATTGGAAACAAGTTTATGAGAATATTGAGAAATATTATCCTGCGGCGAAAGTCAGTAAAGAATGGAAAGCTGGGATAAGAGGTGTTTTATATCGTGAAATAAGAAATAAAAAGAATTTCAAAAAAGTAGGATTAGGACTTTATGCTCTTGAAGATTACAAAGAAGAAAATATTTTAGAGGAGAAAAAAAATAAAATCAAAATTCATAACTTTATCCAAGGGGTTTTAGTTGAAACGGGAAATAGAGAAAAATTTGAAACTTATACTCCAGATAAATCAAGGAAATATAAAGAGAATATTCATTTATTTCAAATCCAAACTTTAAGAGAAATTCCAGAATTTACTTATCCTGAATTGATTGGAGATATTAAATGGATTGATGTTTTATGGTTTTCAAAAGAAACATTAAAATTCCCAATAAAAATTTTTGAGGTTATTGATAGTATTGGAACATTATCAAAATCATTAAGTAGATGCCTACAATTAAGAAATTTTAATGTAGAAATTTTTATTGTTGCTCCAAAAGAATACAAATGTAAATATAATAAGGAAATAAATAAACAGTTATATAATGAATTCAGAAATAAATTTAGATTTATAGATTATGATTTGGTCAAAAAATGGTATAAACTTGCAAAAGAAAAAGAGGAATTAAGATTTTTGGAAGTTATTTAATTCTTTAATAATCTGTTTTCTTAATTCTATTTTGCCCACTATTTCAAATTCTTCTGCTTTTTTGTTTAACCAGCTTTCATATAATTTTTGATATTCTTTTTTGTTTAAATTAAGTTGTTTCAAATCAGATTTATTGTCTTCTTCTAATTCTTCAATAATATTTTGGTTATTTTCTATTAGAATTTTTTTTGGAAAACCAATAAAATAATTAAATTATTTCTAACCTTCTCTCAAATTTATGTTATTAACAACCCTCTTCAAAGAAATCTAACAAAGCAGATTTCATAACAACTAATCCTAAAAAAAATAAAAAAAATAAATTAAATTATCTTGTAAACAGCAGTTACTCTCGCACTAACTTCTTTTTCACCAGGTTGAATACTTGAAACAGCTTCTTTTGCCAAACCCACGTCCCCCTCTGTAACTCCTGATGAAGAATACAATCTCCATGGATAATATCCAAAGTCATTCACATTTACAGAAACTAACTTGCCAACTTTTTTATCAAATCCTATTGCCACTGACTCTGCCTTTGTCTTTGCGTCCTCTGCTGCAAGTTTTATAGCTTCAGCTTTATACTTATTTTGAGATTCCTGACTTAACTCAAAATTAATATAACTTATCCCTGCTCCAGCATCTACCCCAGCATCTATAATCTTGCCCAATTTATCTGTTTCTTCAGAATCAACCATGACTTTTATTGAATGAATTGCTTTAAAGCCTTTATCAATTCTCTTACCTTCAGTCCAATCATAATCTGGATAAATGTTATAATTCTCAGTTATAATATCTTCTCTTCCAAATCCTTGATTCCCAAGCGTTGCAACAAGTTTTTCCAATATATCAGAATTAGCATCTTTTGCTTCAGAACTTGTGTTTCCTTTTGTTTCAATATTAAAATAAACTCCAATTTCATCAGGCATTGCTTTTACAATCGCCATACCCTCCACACTAACAGTGTTCTCTGAACTCACAGGTTTAAACATAAATAATGCTGACAAAGCTATAATTAAAACTACTGCTGAAACAATCGCTGTTATTGTTATTGTTGTGTTTTGTTTTTTCATTTTAACCTCCTTCTCATTATATTTTTTTCCAATTTACAATTGTAAATATGATTAATGTTAAAACTGCCCCACTCAAAAACCAAATCCATAAATTGCCTCCTGCATTACTTACTATTTCTTGAGAAACAACTCCTGCAATTTCATTATTTACCATGGATTCATATATACCATCTCTAATTGAAGGCGCATCTGTTGATACTCCTTTTTGAATCATCGCTGGAGTTCCTTTAATCTTTTCAAAAACATAAACCCCAAACGTTGACACACCTGTTAACAAAACAACTGGAAGCAAAGATTTTAATTTAGAAGAAATCTCTGAATTTTTAGGAGAAATTATTACAGATTTATTTGAAACTTTATACATTACGATTTTCTTCCCTTTCTTACTCCAAAAAAAATCTTTCTTTTTTTCAACCAATCCAGATTTCAAAAGCTTCTTAATATTATAGTCAACACCACTCATTCCAATTTCAAGTTCATCAGAAATATCTTTAGCACTCGCAGACTTAATCTCTGCCAAATAATTAATTATTTTCTTGCAAGTTTTATTTCCTAAAACATCTGCTAAATCTTTTGACTTCTCATCTTCTAAAGACATAAGTATAAAATTATTATCTTCCATAATATATTTTAGAAAACATAATTTATAAATAATTTGAAGACTTCAAAAGTTTTAGAACTAATAATTCTAACCCAATTTATTCATATAATCTTCCCCAGCATAATTCATATTTCCTTTCTTCTCTGCTGATGCAATAACATCATCAATTCTTAAAATCATTGTAGCAACTTCAGTGGCAGAATTAATTGCCTGACTCTTGATTTTATAAGGTTCAATAATTTTTGCGTCAATTGAACTTTCAACTTTGTTTGTAAATAAATTAATTCCTGCATGAATTTCTCCAGCATCATGCTTTGATTTTAATTCTGTTAAAATATCAATAGGGTCAACTCCAGCGTTTTCAGCCAAGGTAATCGGCACAAACTCCAATGCCTTTGCAAATTCTTCAATTGCTAACTGCTCTCTCCCAGAAAGAGTTTGCCCAAAATTTCTTAGTCTCTTTGCAATCTCAATTTCAACTGCCCCCCCTCCTGCCACAACCAATCCAGATTCTAAAGAACACGCAACATCTCCCAAACCATCTTTCATTGCTCTTTCAATTTCATCAATAACATGTCCTGTCCCACCACGAATTAAAATTGTCAATGACTTAGGATTACTACAGCCTCTAACATAAGTAAAAACATCATCTCCTTGTTTTACCTCTTCAACAATTTGCGCATCACCCAATTCCCCAGAAGTAAGTTCATTTAAATTACTAACAATTTTTCCTCCAGTTGCTTTTGCAATTTTTTCAACATCACTTTTTGCAACTCGCCTACACACATAAATTTTTTCCTTAGATAGTAAATATTGCGCAAACTCATCAACCCCTTTTTGACAAAAAACAACATTTGCCCCAGAATTTTTTACTCTTTCAACAATATCTTTAATAATTTTCTCTTCTTGATTCAAAAAACCTTGTAGTTGTTCAGGAGATGAAATAGAAATTTTTGTATCAATCTCAGGATTTTTTAACTCTAAAGGAAAATCAACCAAAGCAATTTTAGCATCATTAATTTTTTTAGGCATATCTTTTGAAACCTTCTCCTTATCCAAAATAATCCCTGAAATAAGTTCACTCTCTCCAATACTATCTCCTTTTGCTTTTTCAATTTTAATATCATCTAAATCAATTTTATTATTTTCTTGTATTTGTTTAACAGCTCTAACAATTATATTTGCCAATTTTTCTTTAGAATCCTCAGCACCCTTACCAGTCATAGCAGTCATTGCAATCTGTCGCAGAACTTCCTCATTTTCAGAGGTGATTTTCAAAGCGATTTCCTTTAAAATTTCTTGAGATTTCTCAGCAGCAATCTTATAACCTTTAGTAATAACAGTAGGGTGAATTTTTTTATCAAGTAAATCTTCAGCATTTTCTAATAATTTCCCAGCAATCATAACAGATGTCGTTGTTCCGTCCCCAACCTCGCTTTCTTGCGTCTTTGCAATTTCAACCATCATTTTTGCAGCAGGATGTTTAATTTGCATTTCTTCCAAAATAGTCACTCCATCATTAGTAACAATAATCTCATTAGTTGGAGAAACAAGCATCTTATCCATACCTTTAGGACCCAAAGTTGTCTTCACAACATCTGCAACCATTTTTGCCGCTAAAATATTATTTCTCTGTGCATCTTTTCCAATAATTCTCTGAATATCTTCTGGCATAAGATTTACTGATTTATCCATTATTAAAAAATACAGAATTTTTATTTAAATATTATTGTAAAGTAAAAGTCACTTTTAAGTATTGAATAACTTTTATAAGTATATTAATCCTATTTAATTTATGAGAAATATACTTATAGCTGATGTAATGACACGAATACCTATAATTGTGACTCCAGAAACAAATCTTTTAGAATGTGCAAAAAAAATGGTGCGCAAAAGAGTAGGAAGCCTTCTTATTATAGATAAAAAAAGACTTGTAGGATTTATTTCTCAAAGAGACATACTTTGGGCATTAATCAAAAAATCAAAAAAAGATTTATCTTCAATAAAAGCAATTGATATTTCTCCAAAAAAAATAGCAACACTTACACCGAATATGACAATAAAAGATGCTATTAAAAAAATGAATAAATCAAAATTTGAAAGATTGCCTGTTGTTTATGAAAAAGAATTCGTAGGAATGGTGACTTCAAAAGATATTTTAAATTTTAATCCAGAATTATACCCTGAACTAGAAGAACTTGCTAAGATAAGGGAAGAAACAAATAAACTCAAACGTATAAAAGTTGCCCAAGAAAAAGGAACTTTTAACGAAGGAATTTGTGAAGAATGCGGAAACCAAGGAATTTTATATAGATTTAACGGCATGCTTGTTTGCGATTCTTGTAAAAACCAAATTTAATCAGTTAATTAAATCCAAAATAATAATTTTTCTCTAAAAAAATAAATTAAAGTTATAAAACCAAATAAGAGCAATAGAGAAATTTTTGAATAATTATCTTCGTGATTTTTGCCACCAATTAAAAGATACCCTAATTCATCTACAAATAAACCAAATCCAATACTGAAAATTACAACACTATTAAATAAAATTCCCAATGGAGCTAATATTGCGCCATACATATAATGATGAAATCTAATTCCTTTAATTGTTGGACTAGGGGTGGGATTCACATATAAAATAATTCTTGTTAATAAAATAGTAATGAGAAAAATTATAAAAAAATAATTTTTTATTTCCATTATTCTATTTAATCAGTTAAATATTTAAATCTAATTCTTCTATTTATTTTATGGCAGAGAGGGATATAATTTTTAATAATGAAGTTAAATACCAAGGAATTTTTAATTATGGAGAATTCTATAAATTTTGCTATGATTGGTTAATGGAAGAAACTCAACTGGATTTTATTGCAGAAGAAAAATATAATGAAAAAATTGAAGGAAATAAAAAAAAGATAGAAATCAAATGGGTTGGACAAAAACAAATAACTGATTTTTTTAGATTTGATTTTGAAGTAAAGTTTAAAATGCTTCAATTAGAAAAAATTGAAATTAATCAAGGAGGAATTAAAATTAATACAAATAAAGGTATGGCTGAGATTAAAATGAAAGGAATTCTTGTAAGAGATTACAAAGGAAAATTTGAAAAAAATGCACTTCAGATATTTTTAAGAACCGCGTACGAAAAATGGATAATTCCTGGAAGAATTGACCAAATGGAAGGAAAACTTTTTGGAAGTTGTGATGAATTTTTAGCCCAGGCAAAAGCCTTTCTTGATTTAGAAGGCAAACGATAAATTTTTGATATATCTCTTTTTATAGATATCTTTAAATATATTTTATTAGTGAATTTATTATGAAAAAAATATTTTTACTGTCTTTTTTAGTTTTGTTACTACCTTCTTTATTAGCGCTGAATATTAATCTTGAAAAAGAGAACAATCAAGGAGTTATGGTTCATGGAATTGATGCTCCTGCAGTTTTTAATCTAAAAATAACAAACCTTGACAGAAATATGGAATTGAAATTCATGAATTTTTTAGGATTTGTAATTGAGCCAGAAATAGTTGAAATAAAAGAAGACGAGACAAAAGAAATTCAATTTAAAGTTTATCCAAAAGCAAATTTTAATTATCTTGGTTATTATATTTTTAAGTACAGTATTTTTAAAGGAGAGGAACGTCTTGACGATGAATTAATATTAAAGTTAATTGAATTTAAAGACACATTTGAAATCGGAGCACAGGAAATTGACCCTGAGTCAAGTTCTTTGGAAGTATATGTAAAAAACAAGGAAAATTTTAATTTTAAAGAACTTAATGTAAAATTTTCTTCAGCATTTTTTGAATTAGAAGAAGATTTTAAATTAGGTCCAAACGAAAAAAAATCTTTTAGTGTGAATTTAAATAAAGAAGATTTTAAAAAATTAATTGCAGGATTTTATACTCTTAATGCTGAAATTACCTCTGCAAATGAAAAAGCAAATTTAGAAGGAGTGATAAAATTTCTTGAAAAAGACATTGTAACAACAGAAAAAAAAGAATACGGATTTATTATAAGTTCAAAAATTATTAAAAAAGAAAACAAAGGAAATGTAATTGTTGAAACACAAACAACAATCAAGAAAAATATCATCTCAAGATTATTTACAAGTTTTAGTCCTGAACCAGGTACAATAGAAAGAAAAGATTCTTATGTTTATTATATTTGGAACCAAAGTATAAAACCTGGAGAAACCCTTGAAATCGTTGTAAAAACCAATTGGTTGTTTCCTTTTATTTTGGTTTTAATTATTGTTTTAATTATTATTGTTGTAAAACAATCATCAAAGAAAAACCTTGTAATAAAAAAGAAAGTTTCTTTAGTAAAATCCAAGGGTGGAGAATTTGCATTAAAAGTAACATTGAATCTTCACGCAAGAAAATATATGGAAAGAATAAGATTAATTGATAGACTTCCGCCGTTAGTGAAAATTTATGAGAAATTTGGAATAGAAAAACCAATAAAAACTGACGAAAAAAACAAAAGAATTGAATGGGCTTTTGAAAAACTTGAAGCAGGAGAGACACGAACAATTTCTTATGTAATCTATTCTAAAGTTGGAATCTTAGGACGATTTATTCTTCCTTCGGCAATTGCGATTTTTGAAAGAAACGGAAAGATTTGCAAGGAAACTTCAAACAAATCTTTTTTAATGGCTGAGACAAGTGGGAAATAGTTAGAATTTATTTCGTTCAGAAGTTGTTTCACTCTCACAGCTTACCATTTCATCAATGTATTTATCAGATTCAATTTCCATAGAAATAAAATGAACGGTGATATTAATTAACTTTTTCAGATCTACTAAGTCTTTGTCTTCCCATTTTTTTACATAGTGGGTTTCATCATTCCCTATCCAAGTGGCTCTTTTTGCAATTTCTTTAATTTTTTGATTGTTTATCATTTCAGAAATACAATTACCTAAAAATTTACTTTTTATTTCTTCTTCTTTATCAGAATCTTTTTTAATCAGATAATCTTTAATTAAATATTCTAATGCTTTTCTATAACCTACCCCACAAATTTCTAGTAAATTTTCTTGTTCTGCAAACTCTGATTCCAAATAAATTTTAACAAAATTCTCAGAGACATCTTTTATTTCCTTCGCAAAATTTGTTAATTTATGATTTCCTTTTGAAAATTTATAAATACGGTAACATCCATCTGCAGATCTAGAAGAATAACCAATAAAAGAAGCTACACATTTTTTACATTTAAAGAAAATTTCTGCAAACTTATCTTTTGTATACAAAAAACACATTGGCTGTGTTTCAATTTCTCTATGACAAAAAGGGCATTGAATTGATTCATCCAAAGACAATTTTAAGGTATGTTGTGTTCCTCCCAATCCAAATCCATTTATTATAATAGAATCTACCATGAAATTTTTAATATTTAGTCCTATAAAAAATTAATTGTAATTAAATATTCTATATTTAATAAAAATAAACGGGATCTTTCAATCCCGTCTTTATCCACACACCACAACTCCCAACCACACTTGCGGTTTTTAGAATTTGCTTCCAGGATTTAGTGCAAGTGTAATTGTTCGGATTCGAAAGGGGTTGAAATTAAAATTTCAAAAAATATTTTTGAATTTAACCTGTGAAAATCTGTGAGAATGAAAGGGGCATAAAGCCCCTTATTATCCACCCACCCAGATTCGAACTGGGGATCTCCCGGGTACTGCTATGTAACCGAGCTGACTTTTAGGGTTTCATTTAATTTCCAAATGGAATATCCGCCTTAGTAATAAACTACAGCCAGGCGCTCTAACCGCTGAGCTATGGGTGGTTACATAATATCTATATAATTTCAATTTTTAAGCATTTTGTATTTGCCAATTTCAAGAAAGTTTTATAAATCAAAATTCCACTAAATATTTATGTTTAAGATAAATATATCAGACAAATCAGGAAAAACATACAAATTAGAAGCAGAAGCAAATGCTTTAATTGACAAGGAGCTTCACTCTAAAATTCAAGGAACAGATGTTTCTCCAGATTTAGAAGGTTATGAATTAGAAATCACAGGAGCAAGCGATAAATCAGGTTTCACAGCAATGAAAGACGTCGAAGGAATGGGAAGAAAAAGAGTTTTGCTTGGTTATGGAAAAGGAATGCACAAAAAACCAAAAGGCGATAAAAAGAAAAACTCAAAATCAAAAGGACTTAGATTAAGAAAAAATGTTAGGGGTAAAGTTATCTCAGAAGATATTTCTCAAATTAATATGAAAGTTACAAAAGAAGGAACAAAAAAACTTGCAGATATTTTTTCAACAGAAAAACCTGCAAAAGAAAAATCTGAATAATTTTTAATTTATCTTCCATAAATCTCATTTTTTTGATAGAATTTAAAAAGTTACCCTACGTTCTTTTTTGAATAAAAATGGGTGATTTTATGTATGAGAAAATCTAATAAAAAGAAGTGCAAATCTCAAAACATTTTTTATTATAATTTTTGGTTTTTTATTATTGGACTATTACTTATTTTTTCCTTAATTTTTGTTTTAAATAATAGTTTTGTAAGGGAGGAAATTACTAATTCTTTTTTTATAATAAGTTCATCATTAGATTCTATAAAAATTATGACTGGTTTTATAATTTCTGAAGAAATTGGAGAAGAAGAACCTATTGAAAAGATTTCAGAAGAAACTATTGGGGAATTAGAAGAACCTCCTGAAGAAAAATTAATTATAGAAACACCAGAAGAAGTAATTGAAAGTCAGATATCAGATGTCGGAAATCAGATATCAGAAGTAGAAGAAGTTGTAGAAGAACAAATAGAAAATCAAACAATTTCTGAATCAACAAATAAAATTCAGCAAGAAGAAAGTGTAATTACAGAAAATATTACAACTGAAAATCAAACAATTTCTGAAAATAATAATTCAGAAACTTTTAATGATTCACAAAAAATTTTAAATAAATCTGAAGAAATAAATCAAACAATCATTAATCAAACTGTTGAACAAAATTCTACACAAATAAATATAACAAACATATCAAAAAATATTATTCTTGAAACAAATATTACAGAAATTATTTCTAAAGTTTCAATAACAACAACACAATATCCTGCAATAGTTGATAAGCCTGTAAAATGGAAAAAATCTGTTTCTTTGGAAGAACCAAAAAATATAATTGTAAAATTACCTGCTGGTTCAAAAAATATAATTGTAAAAAAAATAAAAGAAAATAAAGATGAAAAAATAATTAATTCAAAAATAACAGGTGGCGTAATAGGAAGTGGAAGTGAAGGATTTTTATTTAAATTTTTCAAAAAGATTTTCAGATTAACTGGAGGAATTATTGGAATAGAAGAGACACAGGAATTAGTTAAAGTAAATATTGATGAAAATACAACCGAGTTTGAAATTGAATATGAAACTCCTGCCCCACAAGTTTTTGAAGAAAATTTAGAAAATGGAAAAAAAATTACAATCTCTGGACCAGATGATGTTCATTATGAAAATGTTTTATCTTTCACAAATTTATCAGAAACATTTGATATAAAAAATACTTCTAATGTAAAAATTTATTGGGTAGAAAATAAAAATTACATTTCAATACAAAAAATTGAAGATACAGATGGTAATGGTATTTATGATTACATTGAATGGGTTACACCTTATTTATCTGAGCAAAATTTTATAATAGAAATTTCTTCTGAAAATATAAACAATGGTTATGGGTTAGAAGGGCATGAATCATATCCTCTTAGAGGTTCAGAAAAATACAAAAGATGCCTTAAAGTTAATTCACCTGTGGAATTTAATTTAGTAAAAATTAAAACAAAAGTTGGATATGTTGCAGATGGCGGTGATTTGTATTATGGAATTTATTCTCACAACTCTATAAATGATGAACCAGAAACAGAATTAGGTAACTGCGATGTTTCAGATCCAATTAAAGTAAAAGCATGGGAATCTTGCGAAATTAGTTTAAGTCAAAGCCAAGATATTTATTGGATATGTGCGTATTCTCTCACAGGAAATAATTCTACTGATTATTATAATATATATTGGAATAACCAAGACACAAATAAAAAAAGAGCTTTTTGGACTGGTTCTTATTGGCAGAAAATGGATGACGCATCATATACAATAAAAGCAGAGTTTAAGAAGAAAAAATGAAAAATACAAATAAAATTAGACTAATTGTTTTATTGTCTGGATTTATCAGCATGGAACTTGAAATTTTAGGAACAAGATTAATATCTCCGATTTTTGGTTCCACAATTTATGTTTGGACTTCTTTAATCGGAGTAACTCTAACATTTTTAGCATTAGGTTATTGGTATGGTGGAAAATTAGCAGACAAAGGAAAAATAAATCTCAATAAATTAGGATTAATAATATTTTTACTTGGAGTCTATGTTTGTTTACTCCCTTTTATTTCAAGAGCAGTATTATATCAAGTCAATAGTTTGGGAATGATTTTAGGACCTTTGTCAATCTCGTTTGTAATTTTAGCATTTCCTATTTTCTTCTTAGGATTTATTGTACCAACTTCTGTTAAACTTGTAACAAGTTCTTTAGGAGAGGTTGGAAGAAAAGCTGGAGAAATTTATGCTTTGGCAACGGTTGGAAGTATAATCGGAACTTTTACCACAGGATTTTTTTTAATTTTATATCTTGGAGTTATTAAAACCGCTTTAATCACAGGGATTATACTAATTTTATTTTCATTAATTATAATAAAATCCAAAATAAAATTTTTATTAATTTTTGCAATACCTTTATTATTAATATTCCAATCCCAGTTTGTATACCCTTCTGAAATATTAGAATCCTTTGAAGGTCATAATGGACAAGTAAGGGTTATAAAAGAGAATAATGTCCACATGAGACTTTATAACGGTGCGCTAGCATCAACCTCTGTTAATCTAAAAACAAAGGAAAATGAAATGGGGTATGCAAAATATTTTGAAATTCCTTTTATTTATAAACCAGAACATAAAAAAACATTAATGGTTGGTCTTGCAGGAGGGGCAGCGGCAAGAGAACTTGTAGAAAAATATAATCTGGAAATGGATGTGGTTGAAATAGAGCCAAAAATGCTTGATTTAGCAAGAAAATATTTTTACTGGGATGATGAAGCAACTGTTTATTTTGATGATGGAAGACATTTTATTCAGAATTCAGATGAAAAATATGATGTAATAATGATTGATATTGGACTTATTTTTCCTGCTTGGCATTTGTACACAAAAGAGGCATTTCAGAAATATGAAAAACATCTTAATGATGATGGAATGCTTGTTATTAATTTAATTTCAGCAAAAGAAGGCAAGTATTCAAAAACAAGTAAGAGTTTGTATAAAACTTTAGAATTGGTTTTTAAAGATGTTCTAATATTAAGACATCCTCGTATAAACCCTAATGGAATTCAAAATATTATTCTTCTAGCATCAAAAAATAATATTTATAAAAATAAATTTGTGTCAACAATAAAATTATCTAATTATTCTGGTCCATCAATAGAAGAAATAATAGAAGATAATTCTAATTTTGAAATAGAAGACAATGTAAGATTAACTACTGATAACTTTCCTATTGCTGAATTTTATGATTATGAAAATCGAATGAATTTTGAACTTACTAAAAAAAGATTGAAATATTTTTTACCTTAAAATGAAAAAAATAAATACCAAAGAAATAATCCTAATATCAATCATTATATTAGCAATTCCTTTGTTTTTAACTATGGTTAAAGCTGGTACTGATGGTCCCCCACAATTTACTGTTAATCCTAATGATAGCCCAGATCCAGTAGAGGAAGGAAATACTGTCACATTTACAGCTACTGCAGAAGATCCTAAAAGTGATGACTGGTATTTAGCAATATGTAAGACTAATGAGATTACTGATGGCACTCCTCCAACTTGTAATGGTGGAGCCTATTGTGTATCAGGTGCTACTGCTCATGCTGCGCAAGCTAGTTGTGGTTGGACATCAGATGTTTCTGGAGCTTGGTATGGTTTTCCTTGTGATGGTCAGGAGGGTTGTGGCACAATGGTTAATACAAATAGTCCAATAACTGTTACTTCAAATACTGCTCCTGATATAACTGGCACTGTTTCTAATGATGGGCCTAAAGACGAAGCCCAAACTATTACTTTTACAGGCGCTTGTACAGATGCAGATGGCGGAGACCTTTTTCATTTAGTTGTATGTCAAGGAGGAACAACTTGTAATGATGCTACTAGTGGGGCAGATTTAATATGCAAAGGAACTTCTGCAACAGATACAACACCAAGTTGTAGTTATGTTACGACATCTGGTGACGTTGGTATCAACACAGGAGATATAGCTACTTGTTGCGACGACAGCGGTGATTGCGATGCAACTACAGTAAGTGTAAATGACTGGACAGTGAATGATATAACTCCACCAGGATTTGAAGATGCACAAGTAAATGAAAGCATAATCGGTTTGAACCAGTATGCGCGATTTAAAATTAATGTTACAGATTCTTCATCAAATATTAGTTATACTAATGGAACAATAGAAGGAACAACATACAGTTTCAGCGACGAGGACGGGCAAACAGGCAAAACAGGATTCTGGTATTATGATTGGCAATGTACTTCAAGTAATTCAGCAGTTGATTTTACTTATGCAGGGGCTAATGACACTGTCGGAAATTGGAACTCAACTACAATAACAGGAATTAATACAGAATGTGATGCTACTGCTCCAAGTTTAAGTAATGAAGGAGCAAATGAAACAACAATTAATGAAAATTCATATTTTTGTTTAAACATAACTGTAAGTGATACAGAAGGAAATTTAGATGCAGTTTATGCAGAAGTTTGGGACACTTCATCTTGGGCAAATTATACAATGTCAGACGCTGGTTCGACATCTTGTGATGGAGGTTCTGCAGATGGTATTTATGGTTTAGAATTTCAGGGAACTTCTCAAGGAATTTGGAATTTCAGTAGAGCATATGCAAATGATAGCGTAAATAATTTAAACACTTACGACTTTACTGATTTAACTATAAATGTAACAGCTCCCTCAGATTCTGAATATCCACAATTTTCTAACTTCCAAGAATATCTCTCAAATAATTCTGATTATTCTTATGGACAAACATATCAATTTAATACAACTGTGACCAACATAAATGGAACTGTTTTTTTAGAATTTAATGGAACAAATTATTCTGCATTAAATGACACTACAGATAATTTTTATGTGGATTTTAGTTCTTTATCTGCAGGAACTTATTCTTATTATTGGGGGGGTTATGGAAATGGAACAAGCGAGCTTTACAATATTTCAGGAATAAGAAGTTATGTTGTAAAAAAAATAAATCCAACAGGAAGTCTTACAAATACAGACGCGTGGTCAATAACTTATCCAGAAGAAGTTACAATAGGTTTAAGTGAATCAAATAGTGGAGACACAGATGTGACTTATAAAATTTATAGAGACAACGTAGACAAAGGAACAGGCGAAACAATAACTCTTGGATACGGAACTTATGACTATATTTTAAATACAACAGGTGGAGCAAATTATACAGCCAATGAAAGCATAGAGTCACAAACATTCACAGTTAATCAGAATACTGGGGCATGTAGTGTTTTATTTAATGAAACCTCTCCTATAAATTATTCGTCCACATTCAAAGTCTGGACAAACTGTAATTCTGATTTTACATTATATAGAAATGGCACAGCAATAAGCAACAACTCTGTTCAAGATTTAGCTGCAGGAGGTTATAATTTTACAGTCATAAGAACAGACAAATCAAATTATTCTATAATTTCTGATGAGCAAATTTTCACAGTTCAAAAAGCAGAAGGATTAATTTATACTTATATTAATAATCAAAGAAGTAATCAATCTATACTGGTAAATAATGAAAAATGGTTAAATGCAACACTTATTACAGGTGTTGGAGATATTACATTATATTATAACGATACAATAATAAATCAAGGAACAAGCCCACTTTCAAATCTAACAAATTTCGCAGATGAAGGAGTTTTCAATATTACTGGAATTTATTTGGGCAATGAAAATTATACATCTGCATCAGAAACTTGGTGGGCTACTGTAAGTTCAGATTCAGCACCAACAATAAATCTTGTTTATCCTCAAAATATAAATTATAATACTAATGTAAGTGAATTAAATTATACTGTTTCAGATGATATAGCTTTGGATATTTGTTGGTATTCAACAAATAGTGGTATAACAAATACTACAATAACTTGTGGAAATAATGTAACTAATTTAAATTCTATAGAAGGTTCTAACACTTGGACTGTTTGGGCGAATGATTCAATTGGACAGGAAAGTTCAGATAGTGCAACTTTTTTTAAAGATACTATTTATCCAACAGTAACAAGTTTAACAGAATCTCCTTCAGACCCCACTACATATTCTTTAGGAGCAACTTATGAATTTAATGCCACAATTACAGACACAAATTTAGAAACAGTTTTAATTGAATTTGATGGAACAAATTATACGCCTTCAAATTTAGGAGATGTTTACAACTTTTCTATTTCAGATTTATCTGCAGGAGTTTATAATTATAAATGGTTTGTTAACGACACAACTAATAATATTAATCTTACAGAGATTCAAACATATACAATAAATAATGCAACAGGAGATGTGACCCTATTAATAAATGGTTCTGCATCAGACCAAACAATAACCTATGGAATTCAAACAAATGCAAGTTCAACAACTTCATACGGAAGTGTTACAATTTATAGAAATGGTATTGATGTTACAGGAGAAAACAATAATTTTGTGACTTTGGGAGTTGGATATTATAATTATACATCTGTTTCTTCAGGAGACCAAAATCATAGTTCAATTTCAGTAACGAGATTTGTAAATATAACAAGAGCAAACAGCGAGGTAAATTTAAGTTTAAATGGAACAGAAGAAAATATCACAATTACACAAGATAGTTCTATATTATTAAATGGAACTTTAATAACAGGAGATTTAGGAGCAACATTAAAATTATACAATGATGGAATCCTTATCAATCAAGGAACAACCGAAGTAAGCAATCAAACCACATTCAATACAGTTGGTTTTTTTAATATAACTGTATATTATATAGAAAGTCAAAATTATACTTATTCGTCTGAAACTTTTTGGGTTAATGTAACAGAAGCTCCTGACTTAACTAATCCGAGTGTAACTTTATTAACCGAAAATCCAACAGACCCTACAAATTATTCACCTGGAGCAACTTATGAATTTAATGTAACAATTACTGATAACAGAGAAATTGATTTAGTGTTTATTGAATTTGATGGAACAAATTATACACCAAGTAATTTAAGTGATGTTTATAATTTTACAATTTCTGGTCTATCTGTAGGAACTTATTCTTATTACTGGTTCGCAAATGATACTTCTGGAAATGTAAATAATACACAAAATAGAACTTATACAATAAATCAGAAAATACCTTCTTTAAATTTAACAATCACTCCTTTGCAATCAGAAACTTATGGTATAGAAACAATAGCGACGGGAAGCGATTGTCCTGCTGAACTAACTTGCAATTTATATAGAGAACATATTTTGGTTGATAACTCAGACACGCAAACACTGGGGGTTGCTGTTTATAATTACACTTACAACACAACAGGGAATGTAAATTATTCTGCTACTTCAATAAGCAAGTTGCTGACTATCACGCAGGCTTCAAGTTCTGTTTACACTTATTTAGATAATTCAAGGAGTAATAAATCAATAAATAATAATACTGCAATTTGGTTAAATGGAACTTTAGTGACAGGTTCGGGAAATATTAAAATTTATAATAATGGGACATTAATCAATTCAGGAACTTCTCTTCTTTCAAATTATACTTTATTTGACCAAGTTGGATTATATAATATTACAACTATTTATGAAGGAAATGAAAATTATACTTCTTCGTCTGAAACTTGGTGGGTTGATGTTCTTGCAGTTGATTTAATTAATCCAAATGTCGTTATAATTTATCCTCAAAATATTTCTTATAATTCAATTCAAACAGAATTAAATTACTCTGTTTTTGATAATCAAGATTTGGATTCTTGTTGGTATTCAATTGACAAAGGAATTACAAACAATACTATTAATTGTGGGGAGAATATAACTGGATTAAATTCAAATCAAGGAAGCAATACTTGGATAGTGTGGGCAAATGACACAAATGAAAATGAAAATTCAAGTTCAATTGTATTTTTTGTTGATAGTATTTTTCCGACAATAGATTTTGTTGCTCCTACAAAAACAAGTAACTCACCAACTATTGAAAATTTGATTGAAATAAATATAAGTGCAAATGATACGAATTTAGATACTATTGTTATTAGGTTATATAATTCTACACACGATTTAATAAAAGCCAATTTCTCAATAAACAGTTTATTTTTTATTAATTATACTGGATTACCTGCAGGAATTTATTATTACAATGCCACTGTAAATGATACTTTAAATAATCAAAACTCAACTGAAACAAGAGCAATTAATTTAATTCTTCCCTCGCTAACAATCTATAAACCAAAAAACAAAACTTATGTTGCAAACACTTCTCTTTTATTAGATTATTCTGCAACCAATACAGATACAGTATGGTATAATATTGATTCTGTACAAAATATAACTATAGATTCTGACACATATTTTAATACTTCTGGGGGAAGCCACACACTTTATCTTTATGCAAATAACAGCAACGGAGTTATATCAAAAAATGTAACTTTCTTTATCAATTTAACTCAATTTGAAATAGGCTATAGTGAATGGGAAAGCTCTTACAAAGGCAACTCAACAAATTTTAATGAATATCCTTTTGATGAAATACAAAATTTAAGCAATGTTATTTTAGAAAATACTTTACATGGGAAAATACTTTTTAATGAAGCTATTAATTTAACTGACGATGAAAACCCTGCTGATAACCAAATAGATATTGATAGTTATATAAATATTTCAGATAATAAAATAGAAATAAATTCAACAGGTTTACCTAATTTTAATAAATCTGCAACACTTTATTTTTATAATTTAACTTTTTCTAATCCAAGGATTTTAAGAGATGGAGATATTTGTCCTTCAACAATCTGTACACTAAATAATTATTTAAATGGAAATTTAGATTTTAATGTAACCCATTTTACAATTTATTCTACAGAAGAAACTCCTTTGACACAAGTGGTTGTTTCTACTGGAGGGGGTGGCGGAAGAGCAGGGGATGGAGGAGTTTCTATTAAAGATTATGAATGTTTCAATGATAGTGAATGCAAAGACAAAGATGAAGTGTGTTTAAATCATTTGTGTGTAAAACTATTTGACATAAAAATAATTGATTTTGAATCTCCAGCAAAATTAGGAGAATTTTTTGATTTTACTTATTTTATAAAAGGTATGGCAAATATTAGTGGGGATGTTGAAATTAATTTTTGGATTGGAGATGGAGAAGAAATTTTAACCTCAGGTTCTGATGTGATTTATTTAGGAAATTTTGAAGAAAAAACAGAAACCACAAAAATATTTTTACCTAAAAGTGTTAAATCAGGAGTTTATGAATTTTTTGTTGAAGTATATCATGAAAGATATAAAGCAAGATCCCATCGGACTATTGAAATAGAGGTAGAAGGCGGAATTGCAAAGATAATCTCTATTGAAGATAAAAGCATTAAGAATTATATAATTTTCATCTTGATTTGTGTAATTATTTTTAGTTTAATTACATTTTATTTTATAAGAAAAAATAAAAGAGCAAAAATTACTTCAGAAGAATTAATTGAGGATATTAAAAAACAAGATGAACAGAAACCAAAAATAAAATTAGTGTATCCAAAACAAAAATATAAACCTGAAGAAAAAGGAAGTTTACAAATATCAAAGAAAAAATTTATAGAACAAAAATATAAATTAGAAAAAAAAGAAAATTTACAAATTCCTCAAAAGAAATTTGCAGAACAAATTGTTAAAAGAGTGAAAAAAGAAATTCCTTCGCAACCTGAAAAAATCCAAGAAATAAATAATAAAAAACAAAAGAAAATAATTCCTCAAATTAAAAAAGAATCTACAAATACAATTGAGAATACAGAAAAACGAACTTTTCTAAGAAGTCCAATAAAAAGGATTGTAAAAAAATTATCAAGAAAAAAAAGAAATATAGATGATATGAAAGAAATGTTTGAAGAAAAACCAAAAGTAGAATAATTCTAAAACTGAATATAAATTTAACTTGTACAATAAATTATTAAACATTATTCTTCTCTTATTTCTCCATGAATTTTGAATTATTTTTTTACAAGATTGAGGCACTTTGTTTCTGTAGCATGGTCTACTATGTAAGGAAGGGAATAACAAAGAAGATTGTAAAAAAGAAACAAAATTCATCCAAAACCTTTTTTAACTAACTAAATCTCTTTTTTTTATGAAAAATATTCCAGAATTAAACATTGGTGTTGTAGGACATATTGACCACGGAAAAACAACTTTGCTTAGTCGTCTTACAGGGAAATTTACAGATACTCATTCTGAAGAATTAAAACGAGGAATTACAATTAAATTAGGTTATGCAGATATTGTTATACACAAAGAAGGAAATAAATTCAATACTTCAAAGGGAGAAATTCAAAGGTATATTAGTTTTATTGACGCACCAGGACATGAAATGCTTATGGCAACAATGCTTTCTGGAGCAGCAATTATAGATGCTGCAATTTTAGTTATCGCTGCAAACGAAGGAATAAAACCACAAACAAAAGAACATTTTATGGCACTCCAATCAAAAAAAATAAAAAACATAATCATTGTCCAAAACAAAATAGATTTAGTATCAAAAGAACAAGCAATTCAAAATCATAAAATAATCAAGGAGTTTGTAAAAGGAACAATCGCAGAAAACTCACCAATAATTCCAATTTCTGCACAACAAGGAGTGAACATAGACAAACTTTTAGAAGAACTTTGTAAAATTGAAATTCCAAAAAGAGAAATAGATACCGAACCAATATTTTTAGTTGCAAGGAGTTTTGATATCAATAAACCAGGAACAAAAATAAATAATCTTAATGGAGGAGTTCTCGGAGGAATATTAAAAAAAGGAAAATTAAAAGTTGAAGATGAAATAGAAATTAAACCTGGAATAAGCACAAAAAAAGCAGGACAACAAAATTATAAAACAATAACAACTAAAATTCTTTCACTTTATAAGGGAAATAAAAAAGTAGATGAAATACTTCCAGGAGCAAGCATATCTATTGAAACAACACTTGACCCATTTATAACAAAAACAGATTCCCTAACAGGTTGCCTTGTCTCTACTCTTGGAACACTTCCAGAAATAGTTTATAAAATAAAATTAAAATACGAATTATTTAAAGAATTAATTGGAGCTTCAGAAATACAAAAAATTGAACAAATAAAACCAAAAGAAATGTTAATGTTAAGTGTTGACACAACAATTACTGTTGGAACTGTAGAAAAAATAACTGACAAAGAAATTGAACTCTCATTAAATATCCCTGTAGTGGCGCTTGAAAAAAGCAACACAGGAATCGCACGAAATATTGGTGGACATTGGAGACTTATAGGATTTGGAGAAGTTATTGAATAGAGATAAAAATAAATTTATCAATCTAATATTATTTATGATAAGCTAATCGCACAGCTTCTGTACAAGTTTCTTCTAGTGTAGAAAATAATTTTTTATCTGGTGTATCAATTTGCAAATCAAATTCAATTGTGCGAATTTCAGAAAATTTGCCATCACTTCCAACACAAAAATGAATAGAATTATTATGTTTATAATTTGTCATCCATTGGCCTATTTCAATTCTTGTCATTGCTCCGTAAACCTTTTCGCAATTATGCTTCTCTTCTCCAGGTAACCAAAATAAAATTGCTCCTGTTTTGGATGCAATATCTAAGTAGTGTCTTTCCCACGCTCTCTGTCTTGGAAAGTAATTTACATCACCTTTTATAATATACTGAGAAATTTTATCCCTAATTCCTCTTCTTGGAGAAACAACAACTAAATTAGAATTTTGCGAAAATAAATAATTTATGGCTTTGTCTTGCCAGTTTGGAGCATTCTTTATAGGACCAGCTAAAAAAATTAATGGTTCTGCTATATTTTGAATATAATCTTTTGGAATAATCACCTTTCCCATAATAAATTAATTTTTGAAGAATATATAAATATTTGTTTCCTATTATTTTTTCACAACAAACTTTATAACTCTTCTTTTTCTAAAATTTCAATGGTGATGATTAACTTTATGCTATATCCGTTGGATTGCACAAAAAGAAGTTGTCCTTCAATGAAGAGTGGAAGGTTACACGAAGGAAATCAGAAGGTATCCTCCTCTATGCGACGTCAATCGGATTGCACAAAAAGATGTTGCCCTTCCATGCTTAGAGGAAGGAGCACGAGGAAAACAGAGGGTTTCCTCGTATGGTGATGATTTATTCGCATTCTCGTTTAAGTACCTTTGAACAATGTCCTTTCAAATTTAAATTAAGATATATTGATAATGTTAAGCCTGAAATAGAAACAAGCATTGAAGCACATCTTGGAAGTGTAGTTCATAATACATTAGAATGGCTTTACATTGAAGTACAAAAAAGAAATCTTCCAATAATAGAAGAAGTAATAAAATATTATTCTGAAAACTGGGAACAAATTTACAAACCAGGAACGATTATAGTTCGTAAAAATTTAACAACTAAAGATTATTTCAATAAGGGAGTTAAATTTCTTCTTGATTATTATATGAAACATCAACCATTTCAAGATGGAACTTTAGAGCTTGAAAAAAAAATCCTTCTTGATTTAGACGGAACCGGCAAATATAAAATTCAGGGATTTATTGATAGATTAATTTTCAATAAAGAAACAAATGAATACGAAGTTCATGATTATAAAACAGCAAATTCTTTGCCAACAGAAGAAAAAGTAGCTACTGATAGACAACTTGCTTTGTACTCAATTGCAATAAAAGAAATATATGGACAGCATTATAATGTTTTATTGACTTGGCATTATCTTGCACATAACATAAAAATCTGCTCACGACGAACAACAAATCAATTAGAACAATTAAAAAAAGATATAATAAATTTAATTGATAAAATAGAAGTAACAACAGAATTTCCTGCACAAAAATCTGTTCTTTGTGGTTGGTGTGAATTTAAATCAATGTGTCCGCGATTTGGAGGAGTTGTTGGAGAACGACAACACACGTTGGTGTATACTGACTCACTTCGTTCCCAGCACGAGAACCTGCAAGCAGGCCCCGATAAATTTTCAAAGAAAATTTCTACTGAGGGCAAAGGAATTAGTGAATATCCAATTTTGGGAAAGTATATTAGATATTAATTAAAATGTTTTTATTCTTCAAATAGTTAAATATTTAAATTTAAAACAAATATAATTTGTATGGAATTAACAACCTTGCCAAAAAATATTGTAGAATTAAAACAAATAATATTAGAAACAATTAATGAAGTTAGTGAAAGATTTATCCCCTTTATTTCCCAAGACGAACAAGAAGAAATAGAAAAAATTCATGGGAAAAATTTAGAAGAAGAATATAATAAAGAAGATTATATGAAAATATAAAATGTATGAAATTGAAATAAAAAAGAAAATTATTAAATTCATAAATAATCTTTCTAATTCTCAAATAATTTGGTCAAAAATTAAGATATTGAAACTTTTCAAGAGCGATAAAAAATTAAATTTAGATATGGAAAAAATGAGAGGAAAATATAAAAATTTATATCGTATAAGAATTGGAGAAATAAGATTAATTTTTGAAGTTTTATCAGAAAAAATTATAATTAAATCCGCAGATTATAGAGGGAAAGTATATTAGATATTAACAAAACTACACTTTTTACAAATCTTCCCTCTTGAAGGTTCACCACAAATTTTACAATAATTAATTTCAAGGTTTTTTCTTTTTATTTTATGAGAAATTTTTTCAAAGTTTTTCATAATATTTATTTTATCTTTTCCAGGAAGTTTTTCTAAAAAATTCCTAACTTGGATTCTATAAGAATCAATTGCACACGGACATTTTTCATAATGTACAGGAAGTTTAATTTTCTTAGAATATTTTCTTATATCATCTTCCAAAATATAAAACAAAGGTTTTATTCTTGTCACAAATTTTTTATTTTTAATATTTTTTGTTATAGGGCCTGAAGTCGCACTTAATTCTAAACTCCCCTTAAACACATTAATTAAAATTGTCTGCGCCTCGTCATCTAAATTATGTCCTGTAGCAATTTTATCAAACCTAAGTTTGCGTGCTTCCTTATTTAAAATCCATTTCTTAATAACTCCACAAATCGCACAATTTTTTATCGTCCCTCTGTGCTTTGACTGAATTGCCGAACGTAAATAACACATAGAGCTACCCATTTCTTTTTTCACATCATAAATATAAAGGTTTATTTCTAAGTCCCCACAAAGTTTTTCAACAGCCCTTAAACAATCCTTACTATATTTTCCCATCTTTAAATCAATATGAACACCAGAGATATTATAACCAAATTTCTTCAATAAATACGCAGTCACAGTTGAATCCTTGCCTCCAGAAAGTGCAACTAAAATTTTATCTTTCTTAGACAATTTAATTTTCTTTAAAGTATTTTTAACTTGAATTTCTAGTTTCATAAAAATATTAAAGAGAAAATTGTTTTAAAGATTATCTAATGGTGATTTAATGTTTTGTAGTTCTTTGTTTGATACTTGTGTGTATATTTGAGTTGTAGATAAATCACTATGTCCAAGAAGTTTTTGTATATGTCTTATATCTGTTCCAGATTCTAAAAGATGTGTTGCAAAAGAGTGCCGAAGCATATGGGGAGTTAATTTAATTCCAACTTTTTCCCCTAATTTGTCTAAAACTTTTTGAATAGATTTTTTTGTGTATTTTCCATTTCTGCCTTCAAAAATATACTCAGTTGAAAAATTATAATTACTATAATATTTTAATAAATCTAATTTTAAATTTTCAGAAATTATAGTTATTCTATCTTTTTTACCTTTACCTTTTTTTACATAAATTGTATTTCTCTCAAAATCAATATCTTTTCTTTTCAAATCAACTAATTCTTGAAGTCGAAGACCAGAAGAATAAAGAATTTTAACAATAACTTTATGTTTAATGTTTTCGCAAGATTCAATTATTTCTTTTATTTTCCCTTTTGAAATTATTTTTGGAAGAGATTTTTCTTTCTTTTTTATTGGAACTTCTTCAAAATTAAATGGTTGATGTAAAATTTCTCTAAAGAAAAAACTAAGAGATGCATACTGAAGTCTCATTGAGTTAATAGATAAGTTTAGTGTTAACAAATAACACTTAACAGAATCTTTTGATGGATTAAGTCTACTTTTCTCTAAAAAAGACAAATATCTAGAAACATTATAAGTATAGGATTTAATTGTTTGCTTAGAATATCCCTTTAAAATACAATAATTTGTTAATTCTTTAATATAATCCATATTAGAACTTTTAAATTAAAATATATTTAAATCTATGTTAAAACTTTTCAGTTTAATATTAAATCTACTTTTCAAGTAGACTTAATACATGTTATATGACATATTTTGGTGGCAATTTGAATTTTAAAATGAAAAAACTTTTATTTCCCTTTATTTTATTAAATTTTGCTTCACTATCGTTACGCAAAATGGGGGCGAAAAAATTTTAAATACTAATGTAATTACTATTACTATGGCAAAATTAATCTCAACAAATCCCGCAAAAAACTACGAAGTAGTCGGCGAAATAGAAATCTCAACAGACAAAGATATTTCTGAAAAAGTATATCGCGCTAGTCAGACAAAAACCATTTGGAAAGAAATGGGGATAAAAAAAAGAATTGAACTACTAAAACCCATATATCAAGACTTTCAAGATAACGCTGACGAAATTGCCATGTTAGCAACAAAAGAGACTGGTAGAGCAATTACGGAAAGTAGGGCAATTGTTAGTGGTCATATAAATAAAATCAAATGGTTTTTAGATAATGCAGAATCAGCACTTTCTGATGAAATAACGCATGAAGATGATGGATCAATTCATAAAATTATGTATGAACCTATTGGTACAGCAGCGATAATAACTCCTTGGAATCATCCGTTCGGAATGTTTGTTTGGGGAGTAATTCCCAATCTTCTCGCTGGGAACACAGTCGTTTTTAAAATTTCAGAAGAGTGTCCGCTGGTTGGAAAGTTAATTGAAGACATTATGCTTTCCCACAGTCTTCCTGAAGGAGTTTTTTCCGAGGTTTACGGAGATGGAGAAGTTGGCTGGAAGTTAGCACAAGAAAATATTGACTTGATCTGGTTTACTGGAAGCACCAAAGTCGGACAACAATTATTCAAATTGGCAGGAGAAAAATTTATCAAGGCAATTTTAGAACTAGGTGGTTCCAATCCATGTATTGTTTTCGAGGATGTAGATATTGAAAAAATTGTTGATAAAATTTACGCTAAAAGATTTAAGCTTTGTGGGCAAACATGCGACGCCCTAAAAAGATTAATAGTTCATGAATCAATCGCTGGTAAATTAATTGAGGCTTTGAAGCAAAAAATTGAATCGCAGAAAGTTGGTAATTCTGAGAACCCAAAAACTGACGTGGGAAGTTTAGTTGCTAAAAGACAACTTGATTTATTGGAAAGTCAGATGAAAGACGCGCTTGATAAAGGAGCTAAAATTATTACTGGAGGAAGTTCGCCTAAAGATGTGGACGGTGCTTTCTACTTACCTACCTTGCTTACAAATATAAACAAAGAAATGCAAGTTTGGAACGAGGAAGTTTTTGGTCCAGTATTGCCAGTAATTACTTTTAAAACAGAAGCAGAAGCCTTATCGCTTGCCAATGATACAATTTATGGGCTAGGTTCAATTATTTTTACCAAAGATATTGAACGAGCCAAGAAAATTGCTTCAAAATTAAATTCTGGAACAGTTGAGATTAATAGTGCGATTCACTGGGTATCCTGCAATCCATTCGGAGGTTATAAAAAATCAGGAATGGGTAGAGAGCATGGCGTTATTGGATTTAGAGAACTTTGCCAAATCAAAGTTGTTTCAATGGAAAAATAAGGAGTCGCTATCGCGACAAAATTTTTTCGCCCCCTAATAATGTGTTCGCTATCGCTCACGGGAAATAAAAGTTTTTAGACAATAATGAGAAATTGCCACCAAAATACGCTAAAGCCACGCTGCGCTCTCACTTCACTTCGTTCCGTTCGGGTCATATAACAAGGGATAAAAGGAAAATTGCTCGGCTCGCAATTTTCCCAAATTTTCTTCGCTACGCTACGAAAACTTCTTTTATCCCTGATGTTAGTTTCAATTTTTGAGAATGCCTACAAGTTAGAGTAAAGACAAAGAAATAGGAAATAATATTTTTTCTCCCACCCAATAGGGGAGACGCGCGCAGTTTTCGAATTCTCGAAAACTAGATAGCAAAAACTTCGTTTTTGGATTTATATGGGGATTTCCTTAGTCCTTCGGACAGATAGTCTCGGCTTCGCCTCGCAGAAAACTTCTTTTATTCGACCAACAAAAACCACAAAGAAATTAAAATTTCTTCTAACAAAGGATAAAGGGCTTCGCCCAAATTTTTCCGATTTTATATTTGGTAGGCTGTCGGAAAACGATTTGAAAACAAAAAGCTTTTTATACTATCTCTTGATTATATATGTTAAGATGAAAACAAAAATAATCTTGCCAATTTTTTTCTTAATGATTTTATCCTTATCTATTTTTGTTTCTGCTGAAAATTCATCAATTTGTTCTGACAGTGATGGGGGGTTAAATTATGATGTAAAAGGTGAAGCTAATAAAGAAGGTTTCGGAAGCACAGAAGATTTTTGTGTAAATGATATTAAATTATCTGAAGCTCTTTGTAATAACGATGGCAATCCTGCAAATGCTCAATATGATTGTCCAAATGGTTGTTCTAATGGAGCCTGTAT
>JBDLJZ010000002.1:0-50173 GCA_039714095.1 Nanobdellota archaeon
CTTCTTCACTATCTTTCCTTTTCAAAATAATTATTTTCCCAATCTTTCTATTTTTATACTCTTCTTTAGCTTTCTTTTTTCGTTCTTTTTGTATTTCTCCACCACTATTTGGAATTACAAGATAATCAAGCTCTTTTTTCATAAATTAAAAACTCTTTTCCCATATAAAAACATTCTCAAAAATCACAATAATTCTTATAAACAATTCAACTTTCATTTGAAAATGGAAGATATATATCAAAACCCTTCAAATTCTGTACAACCAGAAATAAAAAATATTGACCACGAGTTGGCAGAATTAATAAAATATCAAGCAGCAAAAATCAAAGTAATTGGTGTTGGAGGGGGTGGAAATAATTCTTTAAGTCGTATGAGAGAAATTGGAATTAAAGGGGGAGAATTAATTGCAGTAAATACAGATGCACAGGATTTATTGTATGCAAATGCAGACCAGAAAATTTTAATCGGAAAAGAATTAACTCAAGGACTCGGGGCAGGAAGTAAACCTCAAATTGGACAAGAAGCAGCAAAAGAATCAGAATCAGAAATAAAGAAAAAAATTTCAGGAAGCGATATGATTTTTATTACTTGTGGTATGGGGGGTGGGACAGGAACAGGCGCCGCACCAGAAATAGCAAAAATGGCAAAAAAACAAGGGGCTTTGACAATCGGCGTTGTAACTTTACCTTTTACAATTGAAGGAAAAAAAAGAATTGAAAACGCTATGAATGGTTTAGAAAAAATGGAAACTTGTGTTGATACATTAATAGTTATTCCAAACGATAAATTACTTGAACTTGCACCAGATTTGCCTTTACATACAGCATTCAAAATCTCAGACGAAATTTTAACAAATGCAGTAAAAGGGACAACAGAACTTGTAACAACTTCTGGTTTAGTAAATTTAGATTTTGCAGATATAAAAACAGTTATGGTTAATGGAGGAGTTTCACTAATTGGAATGGGCGAATCTGATACAGCAGACAGGGCAATTGATGCAGTAGAAAAAGCAGTTCAAAATCCTTTGTTAGATGTTGATATCTCAAACGCAACAGGAGCGTTGGTAAATATTATTGGGGGACCTGATATGAGTTTAGACGAGTGCAAAATAATTATTGAAACAATTGGAAATAAACTAAATCCTGACGCCAGACTTATTTGGGGTTCTCAAATTGCAGCAGATATGGATAAATCAATAAGGGTTTTGCTAATAGCAACTGGTGTAAAAAGTTCGCAAATTTTTGGACATAAGGATTCTTTAGAAAATATAAAACATAAGGAAATTGAGGACGAATTAGGAATAGAATTTTTTGAATAATTTTAAAAACTCAAAACTTCTTATTTTTTTATGACATTATTAACAAAATCAAAATCATTTTTTATTAAATGCAAACGGGTTTGGCACACTTTAAAAAAACCTTCAAGAAAAGAATTTTGGATGGTGGCAAAAATTTCTGCTCTTGGAATTCTCGCATTAGGTATTTTTGGATTTTTAATTTCAATAGTAATGAAAAGTTTTTTTTAACCAAAAATTTAAAAACCATAAATTTTAATTATTAATACTACTTCTTAGAAAGTTAAGAGGTAGACGAAGTAATATGATATTTATTATAAAAGTAATAACAAACAAAGAAGAACGAGCAGTAGAAATGATTTCTGAACGAGCAGAAAAAAAGAACCTAAATGTTTTTACAGTGCTAAGACCTCACGGACTTAGAGGCTATATTTTATTAGAAGCTGAAGACAGAGATTCAGCAGAAGAAGCTGTGTTTAATTTACCTTATGTAAAAGGAATAATTGGAAAGACAATTGATTATGAAGAAATAAAAAACATGATTGAGCCAACTGCAGTTACGATTTCAATAAAAGAAGGAGACATAGTAGAGATAATTGCAGAACCTTTTAAAAAAGAAAAAGCAAAAGTATTAAGAATTGATAAACAAAAAGAAGAAGTAGTTGTGAGTTTGCTTGGTGCGGTTGTTCCATTACCAGTAACAATTAAATTAGACAATGTAAAAGTAATAAGACGTGAAGAAGGAGACGAAGACAATGAATAAAATCAAATTAATTAAATCAATTCCTACGCGATTTTCGTCAGATTGCACGAAAAAAATCGCCCAACCGCAACGAGAGGGAAGGTTACGCGAAGGAAACCGTAGGTGTCCTCGCAATGCAGATTAAAATTTTAGCAGAAGGCGGAGCAATGAAGCCAGGACCAGCTTTAAGCCAAAAGCTTGGGCCAGCAGGAATTAATATTAATGAAGTTATTCTAAAAGTAAATGAAGCAACAAAAAATTTCAAAGGATTAAAAGTTCCAGTTGAATTAGAAGTTGATTTGGGAACAAAAGAATTTGAAGTAAAAGTTTCTTCACCACCAATGTCAGAATTAATGAAAAGAGAGCTTGGAATTGAAAAAGGTTCAGGAACACAAAAGAAAATGCAAGTAGCAAATGCATCTATTGAACAAGTTATTTCTGTAGCAAAAACAAAATTGCCAAATCTTTTGGCTAAGGATTTGAAAGCAGCAGTAAAATTGACTATTGGAACTTGTACAAGTTTGGGAGTATTAATTGAAAATAAACCTGCAGTTGAAGTGGCAAAAGAAATTGAAGAAGGAAAATATGATAAAGAAATTCAGGACGAAAAAACAGAAACTTCTGAAGAAAAGAAAAAAGAACTGGACGAATATTTCTCAAAGACAAATGCAGAACAGCAAAAGATTTTGAAACAAGAAGAAGCTGTTAAAGAAGCTGAGGCAGAAAAGAAAGCAGAAAAAGAAGTTGAAAAACCTGCCGAGAAAAAAGAAGAACCTAAAAAATAATTCTAATAAGAAGATTTATTAAACTAAAATAGGTATGTAATTTTATGTATGGGGTTATGGGGTAGCCTGGTAGCCTTTCAGGTTTGGGGCCTGACGACCCCGGTTCAAATCCGGGTAACCCCATTATTACAACATTCTCCGAATGTTGTAAATTTTATTAACCCAAGGATTTGATATCCTTCAAATTCCGAGCACCTCTGAAATTTCTAATAAATGAACAGAAATTCAAAAGTGAATTTAAAGAAAATTTTACGGGTTGGGAGTTGGTAACCCCATATTTTAAAACAAAACATTTTAAAACCAAATTCATTACTTATTTCCAATGGCAACAAAATCAAAAAAAACAAAATCAGCAGGAAGATTCGGAGCAAGATATGGTAAACGAATCAAAGATAATCTTGTAAAAGTTGAAACTAAACAAAGAGTAAAACAAAAATGTCCTTTTTGTGAAAAACTTGGAGTAAAACGACTTTCAAAAGGAATCTGGAGCTGCTCAAAGTGTGATAAAAAGTTCGCATCAAATACTTATCATTTAGATTAAATTATTTTTGAAGCATAACAAAAATTTCAAAAATAATCCCAAAGGGCGAGTGTTTCAATGATTACGAGTATAAAGATTTTTAAAAAAATCTACAATAAATTTAAATACTTAAAATAATAAAAAACAAAATGGACAAAAAATTAAATATGCGATTTTCGTCAGATTGCACGAAAAAAATCGCCCCCCAAATGAAGGGAATGGTTAAGCCGAAGTTATTGGAAAGCGACAAAAGTCAAACACTAATAACGACTTTTCAATGGCTGAGCCAAAGGAAACCGCAGGTGTCCTAGCAATGACAACTTACAAATGTTTCAAATGCGGGGAAAAAATAAAAAACCAAGATTTAGATAAAAGATTTGTTTGTCCACATTGCGGAAGTTTAATTTTTTTTAAATCAAGAACAAAATTAAGAACACTAAAAACAGACTAATGGAACAAAATAACTCTATACAAGAAATGCAAATGATTGAACAAAACCTTCAAAATATTTTAATGCAAAAACAAGCTTTTCAAATGGAATTTTCTGAAACACAAGGCTCATTAAAAGAAGTAAAAGAATCCAATGATGAGGTTTTTAAAATTGTAGGACAATTTATGATAAAGACAAATAGAGACAAAATAACAGAAGAATTAACTAATAAAGAAAAAATAATTGATTTAAGAATTAAATCTCTTGAAAAACAAGAAGCAACATTTTCAGAGCAATTGACAAAATTAAGGGATAAAGCACTAAAGAAGAATTAATATACAAAAGTCACGAAATCTTTATAAATATCTTACATATAAAATTAATATGGTATTCAATAAAATAAGAAAAGCCTTGTCAGATTCTTCTGTTGATTCTTTTGAAGATGAATATTTAGAAATTGATTTAGAACAACAAAATAAAAAAGAAAAAAAAGTAATGGTAAAACTTTTCTCATTAAAACAATACGAAGATGTTAATGATATTCTAAATTCTTTAAGAGAAGGCTATACAATTGCAGTTATTGATATACAAGTTTTGAGAAAAAAAGATTCTATTGAGTTAAAACGAGCAATTTCTAAATTAAAGAAAACAACAGATGCTCTCGAGGGAAACATTGCAGGATTTGGAGAAAATATAGTTATTGTAACTCCTTCTTTTGCACAAATACACAAAGAAGTTTTACAGCCAAAAAAAGAAGGCGGATTTGATACTTATTAGTTCAAAACTTTTATAACTCTCTCTAATTTATTTCTTATATGAAAACTTTGTTTATTCCAGCAAAATCAACTTTACAAATTACAGATTTAGAAATAAAATCTCTATCAAAAAAACTTCCTAAAAATTTCACAATTGCTTATTCTATACAATATAAAGAATTAGCAGAAAAAATAAAATTAAATCTTTCCAAAAAACACAAAATAAATTCATTTATTCAAGTCTTAGGTTGTAGTAAACCAAAATTACCAAAAAGCACAAAATCAGTCTTATTAATAAGTGATGGAAAATTTCACGCAACTTCTTTAGCCTACGAAACAAAAATTCCAGTTTACCTATTTACTAGTGGAATTTTAGAAAAAATTTCAAAAAAAGAAATAGAAATTTTTTCAAAAAAACAAAAAGGCGCTTACTTGAAATATCTTCACGCAGAAAAAATAGGAATTTTAATTTCAACAAAATCTGGACAAGAAAATCTCAAAAAAGCAATAGATTTTCAAAAGAAAATAAAAAATAAAAAATCTTACCTATTTATTAGTAATAATATAGATACAAATGAATTTGAAAATTTTCAAATAGATTCATGGATTAATACTTCTTGTCCAAGAATGGATATGAATGAAGGTTCTATAATTAATATTAGCAAGATTTAGTCTAATATTCTGTTTGCATATATTCGCAGACTATATTTATTATTTTTTTAATTGTTTCATTGCAATTTTTAAATTTTAAATCATTCAAGATGATAACCCCAAATTCTCTTATAATATCACTTATTAATGCATGTATAAACGATTGCGTTGCAGACTCAACTCCTTCAAAATCTAAAATAACTTCTTCATTTTTTCTTAAATTTGGAATGATTTGTGATACTCTAATTTCTTTAGCAGTATCTTTATTTTCTGCAAAATTTCCTACTTTGTCTAATAATTTTATTTCCATATTAAATGAACTTTGGTCTTTTGTATCTTTTTTTATTTAATTCTTTTCTTGTTTTTGAATAAACAGCTTTGATTTTATCTAAGAAATTATTAAAATCTATATTTTCATTTAAACATAAATCAATAGCTACAATAGTTCCATTCCAATTTGGCAAATTTTCTTCTACTGAATAATGATCTTTTAATGGGTCTGATATAAATTTAATAGTTTGTTTTTTAGGTGTTTTTAATAATTTATACATAGAATCTCCACTATAAATTAAGAAATAGTTTCTACTTAATTTTATTAATGATTTTATAAAAAATAATCCTGCACCTGCATTTTGTTCACTTCCTCCTATTTTTTTTGTAGTTCCAGTTATTCCTGGTTGTAACGCAAGGGATAAAGCTTCTAGATTTGTTTTTGGATTATAATTATTTAGAGATTTTTTTATTCCTATGCCAATATCTACAACGCCAATTCTTATTTTATTACATTTAGGGTAATATTGCGCACATATAATAGCACCTTCTTTTGAATAAGAATGCTCAAGGACATTTCTTACCAATTCACTAATAACATATTCTATTGATTTTAATTTATCTGGCTTATGTAAAAGGGGAATCATATCTCTTATAAAATTCTCAAGTTGATTAGAATTTTTAATTAATTGAATCGGGATGAATCTTCCAGATTCTTCATGCTTGTTTATACTCATTTCAGAATTTAAATTCAATAATTTGAAAACACCCATCCTTTCTAAATAATGTTTTGATTTAGCTTCCATTTTATTAAAATGTAAATTTTTTTTATTTTTTAATTTAAGTCCCAGTGCCACAATAATACATAATACGAAAGGGTGTAGAGAAACCCATTTCTCATGTGAAGTTATAATTAATTCATCTTCGTTATTTGTATCAAGAGATTTTAAGAAACTATTAATATTTCCAATCCATGCTCCTGCAGGTAAGTGTATTTTCATACTATTTAATAAATATAAAACTTATTAAAACCTTTCTTTTTACCAGGATTCCTGGTAAAATCCACATAACATCTTGCCTAATAGATATGAATGAGGGTTCTATAATTAATATTAGTAAGATTAACTAAATATTCCATGTTCAATTCTTTCAAGTTCTTGTTCAACCTGAAAATATTTGTTTGCTTCACAATATTCATTAGGAGATGAATTTCCTAAGGCAATGCAAGGTGTATTATACCATTCTATTGCTTTATTAATTTCACCTTCAAAAACATCAACAATTTTTTCAGCAAATTTTTTCCCTGCTGTTTCACACATATTTTCAAGTTTTTTATTTGGTTTATCCATTAAACTTTAGCTATTGAGAAAACAGTCTTCAAAGCTACAATAATTGTTGCTGGAACAAATAATACTAATAATGCCGCAAAAATAGAAGAAACAGTTTCCCCTATACCAATACCTATTAATGAGCCTGTTACACTCTCCATACCAAATTTACTAACAATAACTAATACTGCCCCTGCTAACATAAAAGTTTGAGATTCCTTGCCTGCAACATTTACAAATCCTACAATTAAACCAAGGATTAACAAAATCCCATAAATTTGTGCACTATATGCAGTTAATGCAGGAATAGGTATTAAAGTAGCTGAAATCCCAATAATCAACGCCAAAATAACCCCTATCAAGAATGCCCATGCCCCAATAGAATTTTCCTGAGATTTAATCACCATTTTGTTAAGATAAATAAACCTTTCAAATATATAAAACTTTTTATATGACATTTTTCCATTAAAATAACTCCAAATAATCCAAAATCAAACATATTTTCAATTACAGAAAACTTTATAAACCATAGTAACTCCCAAATGACTACAAAATGAAATCAAAAATACTAAGCTTGATAAGTTTAAGCATTTTATCGTTGGTGTTAATGGTTAGTTGCGTAAGTGCAGATGTTCTTGCTGAATGGGATTTAACAAGTACTGGAGCTGGTGAAGTTATAATTCCTAAACATGAAAATGTTACTGCTGATGCTTTGATTACTGGAGAGGTTATTCTTGAATTTTATGCAGGCGCTCCTTTTGGTGCTTATGCTAGTGGTTGGTCTCTTGTGGAATTAGATGATACAAAATATTTTCAAATAAGATTAAATCCTAAAACTGATAGTGGATTAACAATTAGCGAAATTAATTTTGAGATTGGAAAAACTATCGATGGCCCACAAGATTATCAAGTTCAATGGTCAAAAGAGTCTGATTTTAGTTCTCCTAAAACAATCGCAACAGAAAATCTTGGAACTGATGCAGTTACTGGAATAGATAAAAGTATTACTGGGTTGGATATAAAAATAAATGAAGATGAAGAAATTTATATTAGATTATTTGGTTATAATGCAAACAATGCTGGAGGAACGTTAAGAATAAATGATAATACTCTACAAGTTCAAGGAACTGCTACAGCAAATCCTTCTCTTACAATTTCAAGCACGAATGAATTAACAAAAATACAAAACGGAACAGTAAATGTAACAAACAACGGAAATGTTATTCTTGAAGGTATTGATTTAGAAGTTGTTTCTACAGCAGACTTTGAAGTATTATTTGATAATGAAGCTCCTTTTAATTTAAATCCAGGTGAATCAATAGAAGTTGAAATTTATTCAACAAATATTGATGGTGTAAATTTTGATGAGGATAGAGCTTTTACAATAAAAGCAACAGATAGTGTTACAGAAAGCAATACTCTTGATTATAAAGTTCCAATGGATTTCTACGAAGGAGAAAACAAAGGAGAATTAGATGTTTCAGATATTGAATTTGATGTTTTAGAAGGGTTTGGAGACGATGAAGAATACTGGTATCCTTTTGATGAAATAGAAGTAACTTTTAATGTTGATAATGAAGGAAAATATGATATTCAAGATATTGAAATTCAAGTTTGTCTATGGGATGAGGATGCAAAAGAATGTATTCTTGACGAAGATGATATGGAGATAGATAAAGATAAATTTGATTTAGATGACGGAGATGATAGAGATGTGGTATTAACTTTTAAGATTGATGCAAAGGATTTAACTGCAGGAAACTCAGATTATATTTTTTATGTAAAAGCAATCGGAGAAATTGATGGCTCAAAAGCTAAAGATGATGGATACGATGGGGATGAAACAGGAGATTCAGATTCACAAGATAATATAGAAATAAGAACAGATGATAACTTTGTAATTTTAGATGATTTTGAAATTAACGGAATGACTCTTAATAATTTAAAATTAGTTGATGCAGTTGCTTGCGGAACAGAACTTCAAATTGTTGCAGATGTCTGGAACATTGGAGATAGAGATGAAGATGACGTAACTGTATTGATTAAGAACAATGAATTAGGAATTAACAAAAAAGTTTTAATTGATAACATAAATGATTTTGATGATGAAAAATTAGAAACAATGATTGAAATTCCAGAAAACGCAGAAGCTGGAGAATATACTATAGATTTTTTAATTTATGATGAAGATAATGATTTGTTTGAAAATGATGAAGATGATAAGGCAATATTCAAAGTAATGATAAATGTTGAAGGAAATTGTAAAATTATAAACTCAGCAACAATCACTGCAGCTTTAACTTCTGAAGCAGAAGCAGGAGAGCAATTAATTGTAAAAACAACAATTACAAACACAGAAGACAAGACAGTAACTTATGTTCTTAATGTAAAAGATTACGAAGAATGGGCAACTTTAGAAGATGTTGAAAAAACTTTAACTCTTGTAGCAGGTGAATCAAGAGAGGTAACACTAACTTTCAATGTGAATAAAGGTGTTTCAGGAAATAAAGTTTTCAATATAGAAACAATCTCAGACAGCGAAATTGTAACAACTCAACCTGTATCAGTTTCAATTGAATCCCAAAAAAGTTTATTAGGAATTTCACTTCCACAAAATAACTTATACTTATGGGGAATTGGAATAATCAATGTAATTCTAATCTTATCAATAATTGTAGTTGCAATAAGATTGTCAAAGGATTAAATTTATTTTAATAGAATTCTGCTCAAAGAAAAATATATAAATAAAAAAGCATAAATGTTTGTATGAAATCTTTTTATAGAATTGGAATAATTTTCATAGTAATTATACTTTTATTTCTGCTTGTTTTTTATTTTTTTGGAAATTCATCAAATGAAAACAAACTTGAAATCAGAGTTGAAAAATATTATGAAGCACTTAAAAATCAAGATTATGCGACAACTTACGATATGGAACACCAGTTTATAAGAGAGAGTTTCATAAAAGATGAATACATAAATTCTGATAATAAAAATACTTATGGAATTGTATACTTTTTAATTGATAATATTACTATAAAAGATACGACAGCAAAAGTAGAACTTTCAATGGAGGTAATTTACAATCATGAGAAAATGTATACACAATTTAGCGATTACTGGATTTATGAAAATAATAATTGGTATCATGCTCCAAATTAAATTTTATTTTTTCTAATCCTTATACAAAAAAACAAAAGTTTTTCCAGAAAGTTTTTTATTGATCAATCCATTTTTTTCTAAAAGAAATAAATCAGTTCTTGCAGTTTGATAAACAATGCCATAAGTTTCAGAAATTTCTTTAATAGTAAATAATTTTGATTGATATTTTGTAAATTCTTCAAAAATTAAAGCTTGCCTCAAATTTAAATCTGGATTATTTTTTATTAATTCTTTTGTTTTTTTCTGTTCCTTTTGTTGTATTTTAATATATTCAATTAAGTCATTTAGAGTATCCTCAACACTATTTAATATATATTTTATAAAATATGTTAAATCCATATTATCATATTCTGTGTATAAATAAGATAAATCATAATTCTTTCTAGAACGAAGAATTCTTTTAGAAACTGCCATATATTCAAACAACCAATAACCTTGAGAAATCATATACCAATAAAAAATACTTCTTGCAGACCTTCCATTTCCATCATTAAAAGGATGAATATATCCTATTAGAAAATGTAAAATAATCCCTTTAACTATTGGGTGAATAAATTCTTCTGAATTGTTATTAGCAAAATTGCAAAATTCATCAATTAAATTTTGTACTTCCTTGTATTTAGGAGGAATATGAGCAATTACTTCATCATCTCTAACCATTATGTCATCATTGTCTCTAAATTTTCCTTCATCTGCAGAATCGTCTAAAGTGTTTTTAGTAACGGTTTTTTGTATTTCTAAGATTAGCTCAGGAGTAATTTTTTTATTTTTTTGTTTATGTATAAATTGCATTGTTTCATAATTATTAGAAATCATTTTTTCAGACTCAGTTCTTGGTTTTCTTTTTTCCCTAAGCATAGCCTTGGCAACTTTTCTTGTTGTTATTGCACCTTCTAATTGGCTAGATGCTATAGCTTCTTCCATTAAAGAACTAATTAGATAACTTTCTTGAACATTTAATGATTTTCCATCTAACTGAATATTTCCAGCTAAATTTTTATCAAATCTATGTAATTTTTTATTAAAATCAGATAATAAACTATGCACCATTTTTATTCCCTTAAACTTTATTTTTTCATAGTTATCTGAACGAAGCATTTTCATTAATGCCCAAATATATTCTCTTTTTGTTTTATCAGTTATTCTGTATTTTAATTCAGACCAATATAAATATCTCTTATTATATTCAGAGGCTAATTTTCTAAAATCTTCATTTTTTATAGCCTTTGCAAATCCTTCAAAATCTTTATCAAAAAGTTCTTTTATTTCAAAGGGTTTTTCTGGCAATTTCATTTTAGTTTATCTACTAATTTAGTATTCATTAGTAGATTTTAGTAATTAGGACTATTTAAATTTATCTACTAATTTAGTATTCATTAGTAGATTTTAGTATCTCCTTAAAACCTTTTCATAAACTTTCTTCCCCATTCCATATTTCTCTTCAAATTTAATCATCCCCCAACCTAAAATTAATCCTAATAATCCTCCTACAATTACATCACTCAAGAAATGCAATCCAAAATAAACTCGTGAAAACGCAACTAATCCCGCAAAAATAATCCAAACATATTTGAATTTAGGAAATTCTTTTGCTAAAATAGGAATTGCACAAAATACAAGCATTGCTTGAAATGAGGGAAAACTAAAATTCCAAGTCAAGTGACTACTTTTTTCTAAGAGAGGTAAAACAGAAACTAATCCTTGCTGAAAAGGTCTCGCCCTATGAATACTATATTTCAAAACAAAACTAACAACTACAGAAAAGAAAAGAGTTAACCATAAAGGCAAAATCCATCTTCTTTTATATTTTTTCCATAAAAATAAACTTGTTAAAAAAAAGAAAATAATCACTTCAGAACTCACAAAAGTTATTCCTAAAAAAAATTCATTTAAAATATTATTTCTAAATAAAGACACGCCTTGAATTATTTTTTTATCAAATACAAAACTAATTGCCACAGTAAAAATACTCAAAATAATTATCAACTCTTTTCTCATAAATTAAACAACATCAAATTATTTAAATAGATTTCCCATTTATTTTTTATGCAACAAAAATACTTTTTAAATTTAACATTAAGATATTTAATTTTAGTGTTAATCGCTTTGCCGAATTTATATTTATTCTATTTAATTTTTATACCTCTAACTGTTTATCCAGTTTATTTTATTCTTAATTTATTTTTTGGAGCAACACTAACAGGAACAACTATATTATTCAAGGATTTGTCAATAGAAATAATAAAATCTTGCGTTGCAGGTTCTGCTTATTATCTATTGGTTATTCTTAATCTTGCAACTCCAAAAATAAAATTAAATAAACGAATTAAAATGATTATAATTTCTTTTGTAGCTTTTTTATTTCTAAATATATTCAGGATAATAATATTATCTTTCTTAGCTTTGTCAAATTTTTCTTTCTTTGACATAACACATCAATTATCTTGGTATATACTAAGTATACTTTTAGTAGTTGGAATATGGTTTGCCGAAGTTAAAATATTCAAAATAAAAAGTATTCCTTTTTACACAGATATGAAATTATTATATAAATTTATAAAATGATTTCCAAATTAATTGAATTAGTTTCTCAACTTACAATTTTATTATTAGAGATAATAAATGAATTAGGTTATATTGGAATATTTATTGGTATGACAATTGAAAGTTCATTTTTCCCCTTTCCCAGCGAGGTTATTTTAATTCCTGCAGGAGCTTTAATTGCACAAGGTAAAATGACTTTTGGATTAGTTTTTATTGCAGGATTATTAGGAAGTTTAGCTGGAGCATTAATTAATTTTTTCTTGGCAATGTATCTTGGAAGAACAACAATTGATTTACTTGTTTCAAAATATAAAAAGATACTTTTTTTAAACAAAGAAAAAATAAAACAATCTGATAATTATTTTAAAAAACACGGAGAAATAACAACTTTTGTTGGAAGATTTATCCCTGTAATAAGACAATTAATTTCTCTTCCAGCAGGATTTTCAAGAATGAATCTTTTCAAATTCTGTCTTTTCACAAGTTTAGGAGCAGGAGCATGGGTAGCAATCTTAATTTATCTTGGATACTTATTTGGAAACAACGCAATACTAATTCAAGAGAATCTTCATATAATTATGTTTATTTTATTAATCGTTGTAGGAATTATATCAATTCTTTATATATTGTTAAATAGAAAGCTCAAAAGAAAAATCATTCCTAATAATTTAAATTAACCAAAGTTTCAATTAAAAATCTCTCAGTTACTTCAAGAACTTCACAATCTTTTATCACAAAATCATAACAAATTGGACTTGTCTGAACGATTTTTGTTTCGTCCCCAGATTTCCATTCAAAATAATTATATCTTCCCTGCTCATCACAAAACGAATACTCTGGGTCTGTTGTAACAGTAGTTCCCATTGCCTTAATGATGTTATTAAAGTTAACGTTGGCAATATTTCCGTCCCCTTCACAATTAAAATTATCTCCTTCAGCAATTGCAACAACCCCCATTTCTAGCAAATTCAAATTTCCTTCAAAAGCAATATTTTTTAATTCCCGAGGGTCAGTTCTTAGATAAAGATCATACTTAGTAAGAACTCCGGGGTTATAATATTTAGAAGGAAAACTTGTGTGATAAAAAGTTACATCTTTTTCTTTTATAATATTATATTTCACACCTTCTAATTCAAAATGCGACATTGAATAAAAAATCATTAAAATTAAAATAAACCCTCCCACAAAAAACCCAATTGTAAGAAGTATATTTCGTAGTAATTTATTTTGGTGAGCAATCTGGTCTTTAGTTGCAAATTTTACTTCTTCTTGTCCACAAGTTCTTACAATTTTTTCTTTACCTTCTTTTTCAACTTCAAAAATTTCACAAACCGTTTCCTTTTTTGTTTTAGGAATTTTCTTGCCCTTAGTAGAAATTTTCTTTTTTGACTTATCTTTCTTTTTTACCATATTTTTATTTGTTCTTTTTACTTATAAATATTTATGTCTTAATCCCTATTATCTTAAACAAAACCTCGTCACTGATTTTTGTCAAATTTTCTTTAGGACCTTTAATAAATATACAGTTATTTTCTTGCCACACATTAAATTCTCCTTCTTGAATTAAAATAAAATTATTTTCACAGGTTTTAGTAGGCCAACTACTTTCACAATTTAAATTAAAACTATTATTAAGACAAGCATACTGAATTCTTTGCACAGAATTATATAAGTTCTTATAAACTTCTAATTCAGCTTCTTTATTTTCTGAATAAATATATAATGGATTATTTTGAAAATCAGATAATAAATTTACATATTCTTTAAAATAAAAATCTTCTGTTTCTAATGGATTATATTTAAACATAAATTCATCATCAAGAATCCAAAAATTATTTTGTTTTACAAATTCAAATCCATTATATTCAATATCCGAATTTTCTTCATTACCTTGTCCTTGAAAAGCATATCCTAAAACACTTGCAAACATAATTACAATTAATACACTTCCAACAATAATTTGTTTTACTCTATCTTGTCTTTGTTGTTTTTGTTTAGAAATTAATCTTCTCATAAGTTCTTTTTGAAATTAAACTATTTAAAATTTTTCAAAAAGGACCCTGTAGGGCGACACTTCTTTATCAGGAGTGTTAAAATTCTTTTCTTGGTTTAGAAAATTTGAAGTTAATTTTATTGTAGTTTAGAGTATAAAAAAATTAATTATTATAAACAGAATTTAGATGTTCAAAATTATTAACTATTATTTGATTGTTCTCTATTTTGTAAATAATTCTAAAAGGTTTTATTCTTATAGTTCTGTAGCTTTTTAATTTATATCTTAAAGGTTTTCCAACATTAGAATTTCCTGATAATTTTTGCAATTGTTTAATTATTTTTATTCTATATTTTTTATCTTTAATTTTTTTAAAATTTTTTTTGAAATTTTCAGAAAAAATAATTTTCATTTTAACACATTAACAAATCATCAATCTTTTCAGCATCCATATTTGTATCAGCAACAATAAATTTTCCTTTTTTAATATCTTCTTCCCCCATTTCTATTTGTTCTATTAATTTTAAATTTTTTATCAAAGATTCTTCATTTAGTTGTTTCAATAAAATATTTCCTCCCTCATTGAAAACTAAAAATTTAGTTGAAGGTTCTATGTTTGCATCTCGTCTAATTCCAGAGGGAATTACAATTTGCTCATTTGAAGATATTTTAGCCTACGACATATGTCAGTAGATTGCACATTATATAAAAAATTATCTAACTAATACAGATATCTAACATCTTCTCCAAAGCTCTCGCCAGAAGTTAAAAAAAAAAGAAAAAGAAAAAAATAAAAAATTTGTTTTGGTTTATTCTACTTTGCTCATAGTTGAACTTCCACTTACACCTACAGTACCAATATACTTAGTTCCTGCAGTTGTATCAACAGACACTCCTGGTTCAATCAATCTTGAAGCAGCAGCAACTGTGTCAGCAGCATGGTAACCAGCAACTAATAATGCAATATTTCCTGATGTAAATCCATCAGCAAAGCTTTGAACAACATATTGTCCAGCTCCAACTCCTGTTACATCAGTAAATGCTCCTTCACATAAAGCACCACCTAATAAGTCTGCAGCAGCCGAATTAATACAGCTTCCACCAACAACAACAACATTCTTGTCTTGCCAAGAACTCTTCTCGCTGTCTTTGAAAACCATTTGTCCAGCAGCAGATAAAGTAGTACCTAACTCTGTCAAATATACTTGCGCATAAGATTCTGAATCGCCTTCAGGATAATATACTTCTGCATAATCTTCGTCAGGGTTAGTATAGTGCATAATTCTTGGAGCAGTTTCATTGTTAGTTCCAACAATGTATGCTTCGTAAGTGCTTGTACTATCTCCAACCTCTAAACCATTAGCTCCACCACTTCCGGTACCAACCAGATCTTTAACTTGTAGATTGTTGCTAGATGTATCATCTATAGTAAAGTAAAAATCATGCCCTGAACCAATTGTGTCATCTTTGTCTTCACTATCCATATGTAATTGGAAAGAATCGTGACTATTTCCAGCAGCAACTCCCGAAAGTGTTTGTGTAACATTTATTCCTCCTTTAGCAGTTGTTGTATTCTCAGCTAAATAAGGTAAATAAATTTTCAATCCACCTTTTGTATAAATTGTATCAAACTCAACATTTGATCCACCAGTAAGAGCTACTGATTCTGTTCCTCCTGAAGTATATAGAACTGTTCCAATAGTTAAAGAAACATCTCCTATATTACAAGAATCTCCTTCTTTTTTATCTTCACAAACTTGTGTCCAAGTTCCATCAACCATTTTATCAATAGTTGTTAAATTTCTAACCGCACTTGAATCGTAAGTTATTTTAGCCCTCAATAGATAAGATTCAGCTTCTGAAGTAACTGCATATGAAGCAACCATCCAAGAATCCAAATCATTTCCAGCAGATTTTTCAGTAAAAGTAATACTTGATGTATTACTTGTAACTAATCTTTCATCTGATGCCTTCCCAAGTCCAGTAAAATTACCCGTAGTATCTGAATACAATATATTAAAGTTAACCATTCCATCTTCAACAGGAAGGGAAAGTTGAATACTTGTATCTCCATCAGGATCAATACTTACTTTTTCTTCAGTAGACCTAACAAAGTCAGACATAGTGAATTTAATACCTCCAAATCCTGGCATTTCTAATTCTGAAGCAGAGCTTAAGAATTCTTCCTCATCAGTTCTCCACTCAATAACTATCTTATCCATTTTTTCACTTCCAGATGATCCAGATGTTTTAGTTAAATAAGCTTTAACACCATTGATAGTGTCATCATTAAGCTTAATATCTGAACCATGAGTTAATTCTAATTTTCCTGTTCCAATACTAAATGTAGAACTTCCTGTTTCACCAGAAACTTCTAATTTACTAATATCTCTAACTCCAATATAAGCACCATCAGATAATTTAGCACTGTTCCCTTTTTGTAACTTGCTTGTTGAAGCTTCTTGTCCATTAACAATGAATTTTACTTCATCAGCATCAATAAAACTAATACTAACTTCATAAGTTGAACCTCCACTTGTTACAGTAACTGTTTCACCTTCACTAACAGTTGCAATTGATGCAGAGTCAAGTAAAGTAAGTTTACCGAATTGACCAGTAGTTGTTCCATTTTTGAAATCTGAAATATAGTAAGTTTTACCGAATAACACTAAGTCACTTCCTTCAAAATCATCCATATCTCCTGAGACAACATCTGATTCAGCATCATCAATAAAATCAAGAGTATAGTTCATAACAAAAGTACTAGAACCTAATTGAAATCCTAATGTAGGTGTTCTTTCACTTAATCCAACTTCGCTTTCATAATCAGAATCTCTGAAATGAGTCAAAATTGGGCTACCTACTTTTATACTTTGTTCATAATCAAAATCATCGTTATCATCTGCAGTGTAAATTCCATCTGCAAGTAATGTGGGTAAATCTGTATCATCAATTGTTCCAGTAAAAACTCCCCATGTATCTCCAATATTTAAGTTATCACTTGATTTTGCAAGTAATACACTCTCTCCAGTAGGAGCACCACTTCCAACAGTTACTTTGCTTGATAAGTAGTTTCCAATACTATTTGCTGGTGTTTGATCTAAAGCACCTGCGCCAGTTCCGTAAACTACAGCTCCGTCTGCGCTTCCTCCGACCACAAAAGGGGCTGGGAAATTAGCAGCAGCAGCAAAACCTACAGCAGAAACAGTCATTAAACCACTAGCAATAACCGCAGAAATTTTTCTAAAATTAAATTTCATTTTTTTTATTTTTTAACCTCCTTTCAATTCTATACTCGTTGTCTATGACAACTTCACCTGATAAATATTTTTATCAGAGGAATATAAATGAAAGTATAATTACCTGTCGTATTATTTCTTTAAAAAGATTACGACACTTTTTTTTAGGTTTTCCTCTAAAAACCCCTAATTTCAAGGTTTATTATATAAATATTATGCTGTCACTAAATCATTAATACATATACAAAATTAATACTAAAACAAAATATTTATTAATAGGGTTTATTTTAGTAATATATATAAAATATTAATAGATAAGTTTAAACTATATTTTTTACTTATCTATTTAGAAAAATACTATGGCAAAACAGGAAGAAAAATATCAGAATTTAGACATCAGATATCAGAAATCGGAATTCAGAAGTCAAACATCAGAATCCAATGATTGTTCAATAAATCTTGTCGTGATGTTTAAATCTATTAAAGATAAGAATGTTCTTTTCAACTTTGAATATAAGAACAAAACTTCCAATATGAACTCTTTTATAGTCTTTCAGATTTCCCCTAAGATTTTTAAAATGATTGATAGAAATAATATCAAGATTAGCAATTTGATTAATTTTTTTTTGAACCGCTTTAAACAATTGAATGTCTTTTCTTTTGAGTTTTTTGAGAGTTTTTTGAATAAGTGTAATATCTACATTCATATTGAATCGCACCAATCATTAAACTTATTCAAAGTCATTGGTTTTATTTCACCAGATTTAAGTTTTTTAAAAGTTTGTATAGTGGATTCAACAATTTCCTTAACAATAGATTCTTTAACTTCTCTAAAATCGTCTTCAGGAATTTCAGATATGCCATCAATCAAAGATAATTTTAAATTCATTACAAATTGTTTAACAACTTTATCTAATGCTAATTTGAATTCTTCATTAAGTTCAGAAGGCACGTCAACTTTAACAACAACTTCAGTCATGCAAAATAATAATAAAGAGGGTTACTTAAAACTTTCTAATAAATATTTCAAAGAGTTTAATATCAGATATCAGAAATCGGTTCCCACTATGATGAGAGATAGGGGGTGTCCTCGCTATGGCTAAAAACAAAACAAAAACAAGAGAAATTACAATAAAAGAATCTAAAGGAGCATTTTCATTATTAAAAAAATCTGGAGTATCAAAAAAAGATTATGATTTTTCAGGAGTTCTCGCTTTAAGACAATTATTAAGTAATGAAAAAGCAAGAATTTTAAATGTTATTAAGACCCAAAATCCCACTTCAATTTATGATTTAGCTAAAAAACTTGGGAGAGGTTTTAAATCTGTAAGTGATGATATTAAACTTTTAGAGAGGTTTGGATTTATTGAACTCATTGAAGAAAAAACAAAAAATAGAATTAGACATCGCCCAGAAATAGTAGTAGATAGTATAATTATTAATATCAAAGTTTAGTAATAAACAACAAAATTAATGCTTATCTCACTACCACTTCTAAAAAATTCCTGTACAGCACCCTTAGAATTAGATGTTATATTCCCTTCTTGAATAAATAATAATTCTTTACCTCCAGAGAATATTTTTATTTTCCTCCCCTTTAAAGGTCTGTCTTCTCCAACTTTCCAATACTCTTCAAAAATTTTATTCAATGTTTCTTCTAATATCTCACAAGTGTCTTGTCCATCTAAGCATTTGTCTTGATTATCACAACTAAATATAAGCTTTTGAACAGATAAATAATCTAAATTATCAGATCTTCTACATTCACTTGTGTGTTGTAAAAATGCTTGAATAAAACTCTCAATTTCATAACTTTTTATAGTTTCCTTTTCATTATTTCTTAAAGAAATACTCAAAAAAACAAGTAACACAACTGAAACTATAATTATTATCATTGCAAATCCCACTATTTCTTCCTGCCCTTTCTTAGACCTCCGACATTCGGTATCCGATATCCAATTTTTATCCATCATAACCCTCCATTATGCAAGTTTTGCGAAGCAACTTGTATGCGCGAAGCGAATGTGTGGGTAAAATTTTATCCATCATAACCCACCATTAATTTAACAACTTCACATTTATCATAAACTTTTCCCTCAAATAAATCCTTCCAGCATAATGAGACGAAATTTGAATATTCTGATGTAATGTTTGAAGAATAAAGTTTTATAATATCGCAATTAGGATAATTTCCTAAATTACACGTCAAAGGTGTTGGACTTTGTTTTCTAATTTCAATATTTGAAACTCCCCAAAAATTAACATATTTTGAAGAACTTTCTTTTAACATCATTACTTTGTCTGCATCTACACAATTTATTCTATTAGAGCCAAATGATTCTCCACATGAAAATTCAGGTGAATTAGCAAGTCTTGAAACTAAAAGCATTGCGTTTTTTTCTTCAAGTTCTAAAGCAGATTCTCTTAAATTTGAAGTTGATATAGTCAGTACAAACATCCCTGCCAAAACAAAAAACAAAGTAATTGCCATTAGCATAAATGCCATCTGCTGTATTTTTAATTGTCCTTTTTTCATTTTTTTATTTTGAAGGGTTACGCCGAAGTTATTGGAGAGCGACAAATGTTAAAAACCAATAGCGACTTTCCAATGGCTGAGCAAAAGGAAACCGTAGGTGTCCTCGCTACCATAATCTACACTGACTATTTAATTCATTATCATTAATTTTTTGTGCAATATTCCATACACTTCCAATATTAGCAGAGTCAATTAATCCATTAGCAGAATTACTTAATTGAACCAAATCATTTCCTAAATTTGAATTACAACCTCTCTGAGAAATAAATGATTCTTTGTCTTGATAAATTTTAGATAGTTGTTTTATTCTTTTCATAATTCTTTGTAATTGACAATTATAAATTTTTTTATCTGAAAAAATTGTAGCATACATTAATGCATCTGTTCTAAAATGCAAAATTTCTCCCTCTTTTTCAACTGTTTGTGCCCCATAATTAACTTGCACATCACAATCTTCATAATTAAAACAAACATTTATTTTATTTGATAAATCCTCACAATCTTTTGTAAAAATATTTCCTTGGCTTAGGGTTTCTAACTCTTCTTTAATATTTTCTGGTGCATTTAAAAAACAATAATTTTTATTTGAAGATGTTAAATAAATTAAATCTGTAACTTTAAAAGGAAATTCCAAGGGTTTTGAAAAAATGTAAAATGTTTTTCCTTCTGCATATGCTTCTGAAAAAATATATTTATTCTCAAAGCTTACTTCTACATCTGTTTGCGTCCATTTATCAAAACTTTTTTGAGAAATTTGAATTCCTTGTTTTCCAAAAACACTTAAGTTATTACATCTGTTATAAATTCTTGTTTCAGCAGGAAAAATAATTGTAGTAGTTTTTCCAACTTCAAACCCAGTCTCTAAAGGATTCAATAACACTCCGATTTCATTTGCTGTTTTAGCCCCAATAATAGTCTCTTGTGTACTAATTGTTTTTGTCACAGCATAAATTGTTAGAGATAAAATCATTGCACCAACAATAATAGCAAAAAGCCAAGCAAAAGATATTTGTAAAAATCCTTTTTTATTCATCTTCTTAGATTTATTTAATTGTAACCAATGCTTCTCCATATTGTTTTTCAATTACAAGTTTAATTTTACCTTTTATATTTTCTACACAAAACGGATTATCTCTTAAAATTGTCTTTGCTAAATCAAGATGTTTAATCTCTTTTGAATTTAATCCTTCTGAAGACCCCCCAGGATAGAAAAACAAATTTTCATGTTCTTGATGTAATTGTTTTAATTCACTAAAATAAATTCTATATTTCCCCCTGTCTCCTGCAGGATAAAGAGAGTAATCTGCAAAGCAAACATGACTTATTTTTGAAGGCAAAAAATATTCTTTTTCTTGAGAACTTTGGGTTCCTTTCCATGCTTTATCAATATCTGTTTGAAGATTGTTTGCAAATTTTGCAATTTGTGCTGTGTCCCCTAAATTAAGAAATTTTTTAATTGCAAAAAAAGAAAACGAAATAAAAATTATAATTAATATAATTGAAAAAATCATCCCAAAAGACAATTTCATCTGCCCTTGTTTATCACATCTTTTGCCCTTTGTAAAAATCTTCGAAGAAGATTTTTCGGGGCCTCGTAGAGGTTCTCGCACCTCCTTGGTGTACGCCTGTGGTGTCATTAATAAAAATAGAATTTTAAACTTATAAATTTAATCAAAATTAATTATAAAACTTGCTCACTACTTGGTCTTGCAATAATACTACAATCACTAGGCAGAGGAGGATTTCCAAATTCATCTTTACATTTAACATAAAATGTTTCTTGTGAATCCCATTCAATAAAATGTTCATCTTCATCAACTGTTTGCAATTCAATACCATCCTCAAATTCATATCTACATCCAATGTCTTCTTGGGTGTTATAAACACACATACCTGATTCATCAGTGATTAATTTAAGATAACCATCTTCTTTATACGCTCTTATAACAACAGGTGAGCCAATATCAGTTTCAACATCAAAAGTAATATCTTCAAATACAGCATTTCCTCCAGCATCTACACACATAATAGAATAGGCATAATTCCCGTCTGCCAAATTTAATTCTTGTGTATGTTGATAAGTCATTTCAACTGGGTTGTATAAAAATTGCACATAACTTAAAGTACCTAATGGTTTGTAAGAACAAAATGCTTTGCCATCTTCTGCACCTGAGGAAGTTTCAATTTCAAAAAGAACTTGAACAGGAGAAGTTGCATCTTTAACAGTTGTTCCATTTGGTTCTGCAAAATCAATATAAAGTGGCTGTGTTCCTATCAATGTCAATTTTGTTGATTCTTTATTTGTATTTCCACTTGTATCATTACATCTAAAATAATAATTATTTTCTTCTCTATCTTTTAATCCTGTAAGTGTTGTACTACACGGATAAACTGTTTGCGCATTTCTAACTTCAAAATTTGATGAACAGTCAAAGTCATTTTCCATTAAATTATATCCTTTGTCTATAAAATCCCACTTACAATCTGCAGGTTCATTTATGTAAGCAGTTAAACTTGTATTACTTATATTGTATGCAACAGGAGCGTTATTAGGAATACTTGTATCAACAATTAAAGGAGCAGTAAAATCTTCTCCCTCTTCAACACAAAATTTAAAAATAAATTCTCCTGTATTTGAATTGCCGTTTGCATCCTCGCATCTTACAAATAAACTCATATTAGTTCCTTCTTTTATTACAGGTCCTATTGCTCCTATTGAAGGTAAAATCATTGTATGTGAATGATTGTATCTTGCAAGAGAATTTGAACCAAAATAAAATGACATTTCTTCATAATTATCTTTTCTTTCAGTATCTATTTTACATGTTGCAGGTTCGTCTAAGCTAACCCCAAATTTTAATGGGGTGTATGCAGAAATACATCCTTGTTCATCACCCTGATTTTCTACTGGACGAATTATAACACCTCTATCTGGGGGTGACTGCGCATTATCAGGAGTGTACACAAAATCTTCGTTTAATGCATCTTCCCAAGGCCTTATTTGAGGTGCTTCAGCATCGTTTCTATTAATCCATGTACAAAGTTCTTCTTCACTTCCAGGATTTAATAACTCACAACCCTTGCCCAAACTTTTACACTGATATTCACTACATCCAAAAATTTCATTATTACATTCACTGCATTTTGACCCCCCACTTGGAGCTTCCCAAACAGAACATTCAAATGTTACAGATTTGTCCTCTAAGTCTTTGTAATGATTGATAATATACCACACTGCCACTGCAAAACCTATATAAGTGCCTGCATTTCCAGAATAACCTTTATTATATATTTTCATTATGGCATTCACAGTAGTTCCTGCTTGAATTCCTTTTTCCAACCCCTCTCCTATTGCAACTGCTTTTTTGTCTTCTTCTCCACCCCCAGCAGCTATTATAATAGTTTTTACACCTGCCGCCAGAGTATATCCTGCCAAAAGATATTGTGCAGTATCCATAAAACCTGCTCCTCCAACCACAGTTCCTTCATTATTCTCTAATTTTCCTAATTCTGCCTTATTTTCTACTTTTGCATCTACACCATCTTTTGTATACATCCAATTGCCTTTATCTTTATAATAATTTTTTCCTTCGTATTCATCTCCTGATAGAGTAAAAGTTTCACTTCCTGATTTTCCAAGAAATGATTCATACCATGAGGGCGATGATGAACTCTCGCCTGGAGTGTCTGTTCCAGCTCCACCAGTACCTGTTTCTTGTAAAGGAGCGATAGGATAATCTCCAGGTGTTTCAAATCCTGCAGATGGTTGAGAAGGGATGTCATTAAAACTTGCGGGATTTGGAGTTCCAGAAAGACCTAAGTTTGGGTTTTGCCCTGAAGAAGAGGTTTGAGATATACCGAGTCTTCTATTTAATTCTTCTTTACCTTTTGTATTAATAGTTTTCCACCCACTCCCATCAAGTTTTTTATATTCATAAGTATTTCCAGAATATCTATATATGTAAGGATCGCCTGGAAAGTTGATTATATCTCCTTCTGTAGCTTCAACAACCCCTACCTCACTTCCAACAGCATAAGAAATTGCCACAATTCCTAATAGCAAAATCATTACTTGACACACCCCAAACGTTTTCTTAATTTTCATTTTATCTTTAACATGTCTTTTATTTGTTTATCTATTTCATTTAAATGAATCTCTTCTAAATTTCCTAATTTATTTTTGATTTTTCTATAATCAATTATTCTAAGTTGAAACACCAAAGCAATAGAATCTTCATTTAATTTATTCTCTTTAGAGCTTTTTACATTATAAGTAAAATGATATTTTAATGCAGATTTATTTGTTGTTAGAGGGATAATTGAAACAATATTAGAATTCTTTTCAGAATAAATTATAACTGGTCTGCATCCTTGCTGTTCATGACCTTGACCAAACAAATCAACTAAATAAATATCTCCTTTAGCAAATTTCATAAATTTTTTTCAAAGTTTTTACAAGCTTCATCACTTAAAATCTCCCAAGCATCTAATTCTTTTTTCAATTCAATCTCATTTTTCATGCTCTCTAAATAAAAAGACATAATTGCTTTCTCTACAACTTCTCTAAAATCAAAGCCTGTTTCTTTAGTCATTGCTTTAATCTTCTCTTCTACTTCATTTGAAATATCAATTTGCATTGTAGTCTAAATTTTTGAAGATTTTTAAAACTTCCCTCCTTTCTAATTTTTTTAAATTTTTCATCTAATCAAACCCCAAATAATTTTTAATTATATTTATTGTTTTTCTATCCGTATCTCCACTTAATTTTCCTTGGCAATCTCCCAGCGAAGCACACATTGTATTTTGTGCATCTCCCCATCCAGAAATATAATCTTTGTCCCCATCAAAACACTCGTCTCCATCTATTTGTTTATAACCTTTTCTTTGTAAGTCATCTGCCAAACTTTTTTCATAATGAGCTGTGCAACTTGTACTGGCTAAAGAACAAATCGCAGACTCTTCTTCATTTCCTTCATTTGATTCTTTATCGGACCAAAATTTAAATCCTGGTGCAATTAAAGGAACACATTTTTTTAGAACTTCTCCATCCCCCATCTTTTCTGAAATCCACTGACAATCTCTAATTGTTGTATCCTCACAATCTAATTGTTCTGTTTGAGCAACACAATCTTGCCAAGCATTAACTCTGCACACAGCTGACTTAAAAGTTTTTTGAATATTATTTTCATCAGTATATCTTATTTCAGATTGAATACAAACTTCTGCTTTTCTATCAGCACACGGTTCAATAGTTACTTCTCCATTATAGCAAACCATTCTAAAAAATCTACTTCCTGGGAGATTATTTTCTGTATTGTCTGATGAGCTACTTTGTTCTGAAATTTCTCCATTTATAATTTCTAAAAAAGTTGCTCCTTTTGCAACCTCAGAACTTGCACACCATGTCTCGCCATGTAAATATGTTTCGTCATTTCCATCCCCCCCAATATCAAATTCACAACCCAAATCTCTGCAAACAAAATCCCCATATATTGGAGATACAGCGTCTTCATTTCTGTTATATTCTTTACAAGTGCTTCCCTCAAAATAACCACAATCTCCACAAATCGCTGAACCTGCATTTCCTATTCCATCTGCACAACTAGGTGCTGTTATATATGTCCAATAAATTTTACCTTCTTCTCCATTTCGAAGTACCTGTCCTGTGCTATCATCAATCATATTTGAGTCATAAACATTCGCAACATTCCCACAACTATCTAAAAAGAAAACCTCATCTCTTCCATCTACGCAAGTTGTTTTATCAGTTTCAGCACAATTTGTAGCAAGTTCATCTGCAGTACATAAAAATCCCTCGTGAAAGATAGCTTCACTAATTGCTTGGCATTCTGAACGAGTTATCATTTTGCAAGTTGTTTCTAACTCTCTTTCAAATACACACGCTCCTTTTGTATCTGGAAATGCACTCGCAATACAAGAAATTTCATTTTGAATATTTTGTTGAAAATGAGTATCTATTGAATACAAAGAAGCAAAACTTTTACATTTGGCTTGTGTTACAAAAGCTGCTTGGTCTCCAATCGCACAACAACCTAACTGACACTGAGGAATATTTACAGAACTACTTTCACTCCAATAACCCATTTCTGAGTCACATTTTAATTGAGGAGTATTTTCCATACATTCACCATCTCTTTTGTTTACACATGTTCCAAGAGCACAATAAGAAGTAGAAATACAGGCAGTAGGTTCCATTAAATAATTACTATCACATTCATTTTTATTAGCATCAACACACCACGCTCCACCAGTTCCTTCATTATTTGGCTCTGTTTTTTCACAACAATAAGAAATTTCTCCAAGCACACTGTTAGTTAAAAGAATTCCAATTAAGAAAATTATTCCAAACATAAAAAAATTATTTTTCATTTTATTCTATAATCACCCCCTCTTTTAATGCTTCACTAACTATGCTTATTCTATTTTTCTTTTTTTCAAATTCTTCAGGAGTATAACAAAGAAAATCAACAGCATAATCTAAATTCCAATAATTATTCATTTTTTTAACCCTTTCAAAAAAATTCATTTTTTCAAAATCTGGGGCCACAACAATTAGATCAATATCACTATCTTCTGTTGCTTCTCCAGTTGCCTGACTTCCAAATAAAATAATTTTTTGCAAACTAATTTCATTTACATGCAACATAAAATGTTTAATGAGTCTTATAATTTTTTCTTTACCCATTCTAATATTTCTTCTGCATGTTTAATTAAATTATTAATATCCTCTTTTAAATTTAACTTTCCTTCCGTATCTGGATATCTACTAAACATATACGCAGGATTTAATTCATTACAAAAATTTTGAATATTTTCTGGAGCATTAATATCTTTTGAGAGATTTAATAGATTATGCGTCTTAACTAATTTTTTTTGTTCTTTAATTAAAACAGCTTTCAAAGCTTTTTCAGCAGACTGTTGCAATAAAAAAGCACCTATTTCCAAATAGCCTCCACTAATACTATGTTTAGCACCCTCTAAATCTTTCTCTGCATATTCTATCCATTCTTTATATTCTTTCATTCTCTAATCGCTCCTGATGTAATCCCATAACCTGAAGGCCAAATATAACTACGCGAGGCAAACTGAAATTTCTCTCCAGTGTCTCTGTTAGTTAAAATATAAATTGTTGTTCCATCTCCTTGTTTTTTCTTTTCAACTTTTAAATCATGATAAAAATTCATATAAGTTGTTGTCTCGCTGTCTCCATATTTTGCTTCAAAATTTAATATACTAATTGCAATGCTAACTAATTCATAAAGATTATTATTCAAAACTATACTAAAGTCCTTGTATCTTTCTGAATCTTCTTTTGTTAATGTTAAAGTGTGATTAAAATTAGCAACAACTCTTTCAGGAAATAATCTAATTCCCATTTTTCCTAAATTAAGTTTTACATCATAACCTTTTCTTTCGTAACTTTTTTTCATTTCTTCAAAACATTCTCTGGATGATTCAGCAATACTGTTTTCTAATTCTTCTTCAATGTGTTGTCTTAAAAACGGTTGTTGCATAACACAAGGTTCATAATAATTTGATGTATAACATAAATATTCTAATTTCCCTCCCCCATATAAAAAATAATGTTCAGGATTCAAACTCCCACCATTTGCAGAAATAATACCAATATTTTCTTGTATCTGTTCTTCAAGACATAATTGAATAAATTCTGTCGGACTTTTTGCACCAATTCCTAATGTTGTTTGCAACTGAGGATAAAACATATAAATAGCAACACCAATCCCAACAATTACAATTGATAAAATAATAAACAATGTAACCTGCCCCTTGTAAACATCTTTGGAAAAGATGTTTCGGGGCCTCGTAGAGGTTCTCGCACATCCTTGGTGTACACTAAAATATGTGTGTCCTTTTTTGTTTGAATTTTTCTCACCCATTTTATATTTTCTCTAAGGGATTTTCGTTTATAAATATTTTTAATAAAATATGAAACCAGATATCTGATAGCTAATATTTTCAGGTTATTTTGGAAAGATATTTTTCTAAATCTTTATAATCTTTTTTTCTATCTAAAAGACAAACAAGAATTATTTTTTGTGTAACAATATATATCATTCGAGTTTCTTTTGATTGAATTTTAAGTCTAATTCTAAAAACTTTTGAAAATGATTTTGAATAAATTTTTTTATATCTAAATGGATTTTCTTTTATTAGTTGTATTTTATCAGAAATAATCTTTTTTGATTTTTCATCAACTTTTTCTAATTGCCGAAGAAATGTTTTTGAAGGGATTATTTGGAAATTCATCCCAAGAGAATTTTATTTAATTCTTCTTCTGTCCCAAAATCTTTATTTTTTATTGTTTTTAAAATTAAGTTATCAATTAAATCAATTTCTTTTTCACTAAATGTTTCATCAAATTCATTTGCTTCAAATACTTTCATTCTCATACTTTCTATAGCTAAATCCTGAATATTTCTGTAACCAAAATTTTCTGCATAATTTTGAGCTGCTTTTAATAAATTCAATGGAATTTTCAGATTAATTTGTTGAGTCTCCATAATATTAATAGATATCTATAGATATTTAAACTTTTTGGAAATTCAAAGATAGAGAATAATATTTTTAATAAAAAATAACACTACGCGATTTTTGTCAGAGGCAATTTAAAAAGCACTTGGAGAAATTGAAACACATGTTCCAACATTTTCAAGATTATCCTTACACTTAATATAATATGTTTTTTCAGAATTCCATTCAACATAATGCTCAATTGTTGCTTCAAATCCAGGCTCCATTAATGTTGTAGTATTCATCTCAAAATTGCATTTTTTCAAAATATCATTGTTATAATAACATCTTGATTTTTTATGCGTTTCAATTCCAAGTAAACTCCCTGAACGATATATAACCGCAATCTCTGGTGAGGTGTTGTCAATTTCTAAAGTGAATACAATACTCTCCTCAGCCACATTTCCTGTAGAATCTTCACACATAATTGGAATATTATAATCTCCACTTACAAAAAATAAATTTTGAGTATGCATTGTTGTATCAGTATCAAAAAATTCTAATTGAGGGTCTAAATCTGAACTTAATAAATCTCCCGAAGGAAAATAACATTTTGCAATACCCGTACCGTCGGCTCCACCAGATGTTGTAACTCTTAAAGTCATTTCATAATCTCCTGTAGCACTGCTCACCTGATTATATTCTGTAGGTGTGGCAGAAGTAATTTTTAATGTGCTAATAGAAGGATTTATTGTGTATTCTTTGTAAGCTATATTTACATTTCCTTGAGTATCATTACATTTGAAATAAAGTTTATTTGGATCACTCGTACTAAGTCCAGTAATATCTGCAAAGTCGCAACCATATTTTAATCTTGGAAAACAAGAATCATCATCACGAATATATCCTTCACAAAACAAAGATTTAGTCATATCTTCATAATTTGTTGTTTCATCAAAACTATAACCACATTCAACTAAAGGCTCATTAGCATAAATTTTAGGGCTGTCTAAAGTATCATTTCCAAATATTAAATAACTTCCATCTTCTGGAGAAAATTCCTTAATAATTGGAGGACGAATATCTGGAGTTGGATTTACACACATCTGAATATTGTATGCAGTTAATTGTGCGTTTCCTTCGTGTCCTTCACATCTAACATAAACATTAAATTCTCCATCTTCACCAAGACAATTATCACTAAAAGAAGCAACTCTAATTTCAAAATTATTTTCTTTTGTCCAAACAAATCCCGAAGTTGGCCTGCCAATCCAATCTGTTTTATATGATGTCAAATCTGATGGAGCAGTTCCCCAGATACATCTTGCAAATTTGTTTTCTTCATCCTTATCAGTTGTTAAATTAAAATTTAATAAAGTATTTCCTTCAACACACCCATTCTCATTTGAATTATTTGTGATTATTATTCCTGTTTCAAGTGCACCATTAGATTGGATCGTTGTTGTTAAATCTCCAGAAAAACTGCCCACATTAAAATTAATAACTGGTGGCGTAGGGTCAAGTTCTTTTTTAACACAAATAACTTCATCTGTTGCAACACCTTCTTCTTCAACTAATACTTCACAATTTTTCCCTAAGCTCCAACATTTATATTCTGTGCAAGGGAATTCTCCTTCATTACATTTATCACACTCCTGACTTCTTGCAGGAGGTTCCCACGGCTCACACGAAAAACTAACTTCTGACTTTTCTAATTTTCCAATTTTATCACCTTGTTGCCAATTAAATACAACTAGTTCTATTATGGCTGCAACTATTGTTACAATATAATTAGCATAAATTCCTATTAATCCTCCAACCTGATTTACCTGTCTAAATTTAAGTAAACCTCTACTTCCTTCATCAAGAGTTTCTTCGCATACTTGTTCTCCTTCTATTTCAACACATTCAATTTCTCCTAATTGGCTATTAATCAGGTTTAGAATAGTAGAACTTGAAGAACCTAAACTTGAAGCTAAATTTGCAAAGGTAGGAGAATTATTTTCTTCAGGAGTATTATTTATCCTAACATATCTCTCTTTTAAACTATCTTTTCCAGTATAATTTCCAACAGTATTAACATAACCTGCACAATCTCCCAAACTCACACAAAAATCATTCATCTGACTATAAAATCTCTCTGGATTTTTATCACACTCTTTATTTGCAATATAATCTAAATAAACTCTTTCTAAAATAAGACACCCCCATATAGGTTCCCAAGCAACACATTTTGCTTTGTATTGTTGAATAATTGGACAAGACATTGATGCAAAGCTACAAACACTTTCATCATCTTCTGCTGAATAAATTGGGTTAAATCCTTGAGGATATTTTGGAACACAAACATCAAATTTAAAAAAATCAACTTCATCATCTTTTACAACATTTATATTTTGCATTCTACAATCTGACTCATCTTCACAATCTTCTACATTCTCTATTCCAAAACAATTTAATCCCATATTTGGTCTGCATGTTGCTTCAGTGTAAGAAATAGCACTTTCTCCTTCTCCGATTTCAACAGCATGCTCTCCACAAATATTCTCTCTATAAACTCCGCAATTAATTGTTGTTATCTCTCCTTGAATACATGATTTTCTATAATGAGAAGAGCCAGGAATATCTGAAGAAATTTGAACTCCAGTTTCATCATTAATATATTCTCCAACCTGTCCTTCATAAACACACCAACTCTCTCCATTTTTCCTCTCTTTATTATTATCTGTTTCATCCACACAGCTTAAATCTGCACAAACAAAATTATCCTCTGCAACATGAGTTTCTGAACTATCAACTGGTTTACATGTATTAAATACACTATCACAATTTCCGCATGTATCTAAATTATTTGGATTATTTACATCAATTGTGCAAACTTGCGAACCTACTATTTTTACAAATCCTTGATTCCAACTTTCATCTTTTAATGCAGGAGTATTTCCTTCATAAACATTTTCCATATTTCCACAAGAATCAAACCAATAAATTTTTTCATCTAAACAATTAATACTCTCTTGTTTAGTACAAATTGTGTCTAATCCTTCATTAGAACATAAACTTCCTTCATGAAAAGTCCTACTTTCTATACATTCTGCCCCACTATTAAATTCACAATTATTTTCTCCATTTACTTGATAAACACAAGCACCATTTGCATCTGATGAAATATCTCCACATAGTTCTTCAGGTATTGTATCATCAAAAATTCCACCTTGCAAATCACACCAAGCTTGCGAATTGTATTGTGTATTTGTTCCTAAATCCTGACAACAACCAAGAGTACATTCATCTGCTTCATTAAACCATTCTCCATTATTTTCTTCACAAGTAATTCTAGGAGATAGGGCAGAGCATAAACCATCTGTACCAATACAATCTCCCAATTTACAAAATGTTGTTGAACCACAATCTGATTGCACATTTGTAGTATCACAATCCTCTTGCAATACATCTTCTTGACAAAATGCTCCTTCTGTTGTTTTCTCACAGCAAGTTGTCGCCGAAACAAAACCAATTTGATTTATTGATAAAAATCCAACTACTAAGTTTAAACTTGACTTAATTATTTTTTTAGAAATTTCACTTATCTCTGAATTAATTTTTATTTCTTCACTATTAAGATTATAACTTTGAGCAATAGTAAAATTAATTAGTAAAATTATTTGAAATATACTAAAAATTAAAATTATTTTTCTGCCCTCAGTAAAAATTTTTGCAGAAGATTTTTCGGGGCCTCGAAGAGGTTCTTGTGCTGGGAGCTTTAGCGAGGCAGTATACGCCTGTGGTGTCATCCTATAATACACCCCCTAACTGCAAACCTAAATAACTTATCTATTTCTCTATTTTTTACACTATAAATTTTTTCACCTTCGCTATCAATAAATAAACTAATTTTTATGTCAGGATAAATTAACATATAAGAATTTATATTAAATTCACAATATTGTGCTTCAGAATTCAAAATACTATGAACAATAAGAACCAACTCATATAAATTAGTATGAATAATGGTTCCGATGTTTTGCATTTTAGAGCTTTCATCGTTTTTTATTAAATCCAATTCCCCATCTAATATTAATTTTACTCCTTCAAAATTTAATTTAACTTCAAATCCATTATAAATTTTTTTTACATCATAATTTTGTTTTTCTAAATTTTCTGCTAATTTATTAAAGCAAATTTTTACATCATCTCTAATATAATTTTCAATTTCTGTTTCAATGTGGCTCGTTAACATAGGAACTTGATTAATACATCTATCATAAGAATTTTGATTATAACATAAATAAGAAATATTTACTGGCTCAGCTTCGTCTTTAAATTTAAATCTTTTTTTTAATTCAGGTTTAATGTTCCCTCCTTGTATCGCAATTAAATCAATTGCCTCATTAATTTTTTCTTCAATACATGACTCTAAAAAAGAATTTGGATTAATTTCTTTTCCCCCACCAATATTTGGAATTAATCCTTGTCTAAAAAGAAAATAAAATGCAATTGCCACAACAATTAAAATCCCCGCAACAATAAAAATCGTTAATTGCCCCTTATTATTTGCACCCTTCATAAATATTAATTAAAAATAAATTATATAAACTTAATCATCTGTCTCAACTCTCGGCGCAAGAATAAAACTTAATTCCATCCCGTTATCTCTTAAATCCATTCTCAATGGATGATTAGCAGCAAAATTCAAAATAGTTTTTTCACTTAATTTACAACCCTTAATAAATTTAGAAAGATATTCCAAACTATATCTAGATTTACAATCTTCTGCATTAATTTGTGCTTCATCTCCAGAAAATTCTGCACGAGCAGAATTCAATCCTTTAGCTTCAATTATAAATTTCCCTTCCCCAACAATAAATGAACAAGCCTCTGCAACAATTGAACAATCTTCAACAGAATCAATTAAATCAGAAGAATTAATTTCAACTCTTGAACTAAATTCCAAACTCGGCATTTCCTTGTCTTCGCTTTCAATATTAATCAAACCCAAACTAAAATTTCTCAAAATTCTATCTTCAATTCTAATATTTAACATATTTTCTTGTTTTTCTAAAATTAAAGAACTCTTTGTTCCACATCTTTTTAAAATTCTTTTAAAATCATCTAAATTAACTCCTAAAACTTCATCTGTTACTTCAAACATAGAAAAAAAACTCTTTGGGAGTTTAAATCCAACCATTGCAACATTTGCAGGGTCAATAGCAACAATACTCATACCAAATTCATTTACTTTTAATCTGACTTCAGAGACTAATTCAGAAATAATCTCTACAGCTTTTGATAACATTAAAGGATTATCTAATTTAACTTTCATTTTTTAGAAAAACCTTTTTGTCTTATAAGCATTTCTGTTATTTAGTATAAATAACTATGCGATCTTCGTTGGATTGCACAAGAAAAATCTCCCATCGCAAAGGGCAGAGAAAACGAGCGATTTCATTTGCACTATCTACGAAGTGTCGTAAGCAAATGGGGTCAGGAGCCAAAAAAAACTAGCTTAGGTGAGCAATTACACTTGCATCAAATTCCAAAGGCAATTTAAAAAAATCGCAAGCGTGATTGGGAATTTGTTTTTATATTTCTACAATAAACAATATAAACTTTTATACATTTAATGAACAATGGAAAAATCCATTAGAGAACAACGTATAAGAAATTTAACTCATATTTATTATTCTCGTCCAGAAGTTCAAAAAGCAATATATAAATTTTGTAAGGATAGGGAAATTTCCCCGAGGTATTTTGAAGGATTTGGAAAACGCCCAGATTCATTTCAATATCAAGGCGACATTTTTGAACTTGTAAAAAAAGGCGCAACCTCTTTCCACTGCTCAGAAGAAATCTGGAAAAATCCTTTATCAATTTCAACAGATATGACTCCTGAGAAATACAATGAAATAAGAACTGGCTGGGATTTGATTTTAGATATAGATAGCAAATATATTGATTATTCCAAAATTATGGTGCAGGAAATTGTAAAAGTATTAAATTTTCACGGAATAAAAAATCTCGGAATTAAATTCAGCGTAGCAGGAGAAACCCCAATATTAATAGAAAATAATAATCAAATTTCATTAATGCCAATTTCTGAAGTAATAAGTTTAATAAAAAAAGGAAACAAAATAAAAGTTTTATCCTTAGATAGAGAGAAAAAATTAAAATTATCAAAAATTTATAATTTTCTTGAACATAAAGATACTTTATATGAAATTAAACATACTCAAAGTACCTTGCCTCTTAAAGTTACAAAACACCATTCAGTATTTATTTGGGATAAGGGGAATATATTAGAAAAAAAAGTTAGTGAATTAAAAAAAGGAGATTTTTTAATTTCATTTAACACACAAAAAAATCCATTAGCTTCCCCAAATTTAAAAACTATAAATAAATTTGAATTTAGTAAAAATCAGCATTCTAAAAAAATTATTTACAAAGAAATAAAAATAACTAAAAAATTAATGAGATTAATTGGATATTTTTTAGCAGAAGGGCATACAACAGACACAATTAATCAGGTAGGGTTTACTTTTAATGTAAACGAAAAAGAATATATAGAAGATGTTATAGAACTTTTAACATTATTAACTAAACGAAAAATTTCAATAAGACATCCAAATCCAAATTCTACTCAAATTTTAATTCATTCAAAAGAATGGTCAACTTTTTTTAATAATTTTTGCGGAAAGAAAAAAAATAAACATGTTCCTTCTTTTTCTTGGGAATCCTCAAGAGAATTATTTTTAGAAATGCTTAAAGGATACATAAGAGGGGATGGATATAAAATAGGAGAATACGGGATTGTAGTTAAATCAGTATCAAAGAAATTAATAACAGAAATGATCTGGCTTTGCAAATTAAATAATATTTCTTGTAATTTATCTTGGGAACAGAACAAGCCACATACTTTACCTCAAGGAACTTTTTTTAAGGGAAGTTTGGTTTATATGTTAAGGATTCCAAAATCTGAACTTAAAAATCTAGAATTTCATAGAAAAAGAAATAAATTTTCTCCCTACGCAGGAGATAGAACGTTCCCTATTGATGGATTAAAAGAAGTTTACAAACAAATTAAACCAAAAATGTTTAATTCTCATAGAGTAGAGCAGATGACCTTAAGTAAAAAAGAAGCAAACTTAAAAAGGATAAGAAAGGTTTTGGATTGGTTTTATAAATTTAAAGAGGTAGAATCTAATAAAGATTCTAAAGAAATATTATCTAATTACGAAAAATTGTTCAATTTAGATATTGTAACAATTAAAATAAAAGAAATAACTAAAAAAGAAAAAGCTATGGTTTATGATGTCTCTGTTGAAAAAACAGAATCTTTTTTTGGAAATTATTATCCTTTATTGCTACATAATTCTGGTTCAAAAGGATTTCACATAATTATTCCTTGGAAATCTTTTCCAAAAGAAGTTAATGGAATAAAAACAAAAAACATGTTCCCAGAATGGCCTCGTATTCTTCTACAATACATTAGCAAAAAAACAGAACCTTTTCTAATAAAAGAGATAACTAAACTAACAACTATAAATAAATACATTAAAGATTTTGAAGCACCAAAAGAAGTTGTCCCAGATATTATTTTAGTTTCTCCCCGTCATTTATTCAGAACTCCTTATTCTCTTCACGAAAAAACATCTCTCGCAAGTGTTGTCTTAACTCCTGAAGAAGTTGCAAATTTTGAATTAAAAGATGCTATGCCTATGAAAGTAAAAATAAAGGATTTTATACCTAATTTAGAAGACATAAAAGAAGGAGAAGCTTCAGAACTTTTAATGCAAGCATTAGATTGGTGGAAAGACCAAAAACCAGAAGACAACAAAAAAGCAGAAGGAAAATTTGCAAATTTCAAACCACTTCAACTTACAAATATAAAAGAGAACCAATTTCCTCCTTGTATAATTAATATTTTAAATGGAATAAGAGACGGGAAAAAACGGGCATTATTTACACTAATACACTTTTTTCGTTCAATAGGAACTGATAAAGTTGAGTTAGAAAAGAAAATAGAAAAATGGAATAAAAAAAATATTCCCCCATTAAAACAAGGGTATATAACCTCGCAATTGTCTTGGGCTTATAAAAGAAAACCATTAATGCCAGCAAACTGCAAAGAATTTTATCAAGGAATAGCAGTGTGTACTTCAGATAATTTGTGCAAACAAATAAAAAATCCTGTAAATTATATTGTAAGAAAAAACTTCGCAGAAAATAAAAATTCCAAGAAAAAGAAAGTAGAAAATAAGAAAGATAAAAAGAAAACAGTGCCCAAAAACAAAAATAAATAATTTTAATACATTTGGAGTTAAAGATATAAAATTTTAGATTGTTTTGGTGGATAAGTTTTTAAGTTTCTTTTTCTTGTGGTTTTTATGCCTAAAGAATGGATATTGAACACTGCAATGAATAGATTCCAATTAAATTTTAAAAGAAATGTTGGGGCCACTTCTGAAAGCATAAGAAAGTGCTCTCCTAAAACTCTTAAAAAATGGGAAGAATATTATTATACAGAAGTTAAACCAAAAGAACACATAAATAGTTTAGGTAAAATATTATTCCAAAAAATAAAAGATATTGTTAAAAAAGAGCTTGGTGAAATAACAGAGAAAGATTGTATAGATTATATGCACAATCTTGTTATAAATAGAACTTATGATGGTTATAATACAGAAGTTTCTATGATTAAAAGCATATTAAGCAATGAATTAAATATTAATATTGAAGAATCTCCAGACGAATGGGATAGATTATTTAATATTGATTTTTTTATAAAAGCTAAAGATAAATTTATTGGATTACAAATTAAACCTACTGGCTCAGAAAGTTCTTTTCAAGTCCAGAAAGAGAAAAGACAACAATTAGAAACCCACGAAAAATTTACTAAGAAATATGGGGGAAAAGTTTTTTATGTTTATTCAATAAAAAAAGGGGATAAAAAAATTTTGGCTAATCCCGAAGTAATTGAAGAGATAAAAGAAGAAATAAAAAAACTTTCTTAAAATTTATGTGTTACTTCAAATAAATTTTCATTTATCTTAGAGATTTTTTTTATCTTTGGGATATGAATATTAATTTCTTGTCTTGTCATAACAGGAAATTTATAATTTTTACTAATATATTTTAATGTTCCTTTTTCTTCTTTTCTTTTCTTAACAAAAACATTATGTTTTTCTAATCTTAAATCTATAAACTCATTTGCAGGTTCTTCAATTTGCATTAATTTATTATTTATATGTTCTTTAAAATTAATATCTATTTCATAACCAATACTATTTCTCCCACAAACCATAGAACCGAAGGTAGTTGTCCCTGTTCCTAAAAAAGGGTCTAAAATCACATCTCCTTGAACAGAAAACATACTAATTAATCTATAAGTTAACTCTGGAGGATATGCCGCACTTCTTTTTCTTAATTTTATGTCATTTAATTTTTGAAAAACTCCATTAATATCTTTCCACTTATCAGAAAACCACACATTCCTTTCTTCCCAGAAGAAAGCACTTTTTTGTCTATTCTCTTTTTGTTCTTGTTTTATGAATTTTCTTTTTCCACCTTTTCTCAAAATTAAAATGTGCTCATGTTCTAAAGTAACATAAGCACCAACAGGCAACATTCCAGAGCCCATGAACTTATCAGGTTTATTTGTTTCTTTAACCCAGAGAATTTCTGGTAAAGCGTGGAAACCTAATTTTAAACAATGATTTAATATTCTTGCGTGGTTAGTATAGATTTGAAAAATTTCTTTTATAGTTCTTGTTGCATCCCCAATATTTATACATGCAATTCCCCCATTTTTTAAAACTCTAAAAGTTTCATTCCAAACTTTATCTAATTCTTTGTGCATTAATTCAAATGCTTTTCCTCCTTCCTCTCTTTTTAATTCATTTTTTATTTTTGGGTTTTGTTCTCCAAACATTTCATCCCACATTTTAATCATAGGGTATGGAGGGGAAGTTATCATTAAATCAACACTTTCATTATCTAATTCTTTCATATTTCTTGCATCTCTTAAAATTATTTTATGTTCTGTTTTCATTTTTTCATTTTTTCATTTTTAGTAAATTTAGTTTTTTTCCTATCCCAATAAGGGCTTTTACATTTTGGACAGATACGCGATTTTTCTTCTTCTCTCTGAATCCATTTATGTCTACATCTAAAACATTTATTCCCTTTAATAAAAATATTGTGACCAAACTCCTCTTTTTTATCTGCCATATTTAAAATAATGTCCATTTTCTTTATAAACCTTTTGATATATACCTAATCATATATGTTTAGTTTATTCAATTTTTCATTTTTTATCAACCCAATTAATTCATAATAATCCAAGAAATATTTATAAATTGAAATATCATAATTAAATTATGAAAAAAGGTGTATTATTATTTATCTTATGTTCGTTATTTCTAATTTCATTTATAATTGCTGAAGATGAAGTAAGTCAAACAATAGATGACAAAGCTTATACTTGTTTAAAAGATAAATTAGACCAGACAAATTGCGATAGTCTTTCTTCAGAAGGAAAAATATTCGCATTGCTAACATTAGGAGAATGCAAAGATGAAGTTCTTGCGGATTCAAATTTTAAGTCAGATTTAAAATTAACTTCCCAAGCAATTTTAGCATTAGATACAGTTGGTGTTGATACAGCCGAAGCAGTTGATTGGATATGGGCACAAAATAAAACTCCCACAGATATGATTTGGTATTTGCAAATTGATAGTTCAGAAGCAACTTCTTGCACAATAAATTATGAAAATAATGATTATACAATCAATATAGCAGAAGATAAAAAACTAGACTCTAATGCTGGGACTTGTCTTACTCGTGCTACAGGAAATTACTGGCTTCAAATTACTCCTAATTGTTATGATGAAGAATTTGAAATTACTTGTGGAGAAAGTACAGACTCACTAACTTTTAAAACAAATCTTTTATTTAAAAGACCAAATGATAATACAATCCACGTTTCATTTGATACTCATTCTGGAGACGGAGGACAAACAACTACTGAAAAAGTAGAATTTCTATGTTTTCAAAAAAGTAACAATTGCGATTATGAAGGAACTCTTTGGGCAACAATAGTTTTAGATTATCTTGGAACAACAGATGATTTATCATCTCTTGTATTTTATCTTACAACCTTAAATGATGTGTATTCTGAATTACTTCCAGAATCATTTTTATATTATTTAACTGGAGAAAATAAATTTGAGAATAATTTAATTCAAAGCCAATCTCCTTCAGGATTTTGGAAAGTAGGAACCAATAAATATTATGATACTGCTGTAGCACTTTTATCAGTTCCTTCTGGCAGTACTTCTTGGAATGACGCAATATCTTGGTTAGAAGAGGAACAAGCAGATTCAGGATGTTGGAATTCTAATAATTTTGTAGATACTGCATTTATTGTTTATTCTGCATGGCCAAGAGGAGTTAGTTTAACAGGGGGAGAGGCATCAATTTCAGAGGGAGAAAATTGTGTTGATGCAGGTTATTTTTGTATGTCTGGAATAAATTGTGCTGGAGAAATTCTTAGTTCATATGATTGCACAGGTTTTGATAAATGTTGTAGTAAAGAAGAAGTATTGGAAACCTGTGAGGATTTAAACGGAGAAATTTGCAACTCAAATCAGCAGTGTTCAGGTGGCACATCTGAAAATACTTTTGATTTAAATTACGGACAATCATGTTGTATTAATGGTGCATGTGAAACAAAAGTAGTAGAAGAATTTACTTGCGAATCAAGCAGAGGTATTTGTAGAATTGATGGTTGCGACGATAATGAAGAATCATCTTACGACACTTGTGAATTTGGAGACACTTGTTGCGTAACAAAAACTTCTAAAGAAAAAAATTATCTTTGGTTGTGGATATTAATTTTTTTAATTTTAATAGGATTAGTTATTTTAGGAATTTTCAAAAAAGATAAACTAAGAGAGTTGTGGTTTAGATTAAAATCTAAATTTAAAAAATCCTCTTCAGGTTCTGGCAATCTTAGAAGACCTCCAAGAAGACCTTCAACCCCTGCTTCAGCACAAAGAAGAATAATTCAGGGAAGAACTTCTCCTCCAAGAAGAGCCTTAGTAAAAAGACCTTCAAAAATAACACGACCTTCTTCAAAAGCCCCGAGTGAAATTAATGATGTTCTAAAAAGACTTAAGGAGATGGGAAAATAAATCCAAAGGAATTTATTTAAACTCTTTTTTTCTTAATTGTCTATGAAAAAGTTTGTGATATTTGCCATATTATTCTTATTCCCATTTATTTCAGCAGTAGATATAGATATGAAAAATGATTTTAATCAAAGAGAAACCTTAATTGCAAAATTCTCAGGAAATTTTTTGGAAAGTGTTTCTAAAGATAATGTTTTATTTTATAGAGAACATGTAAAAATTCCAATTGATTTTGAAATAATGAATGTAGAAAATAATTATTATATTTATGCTTTAAATGATAAATCTCCTGGAAATTATTCTTTATATTTAGAAAATTTAAAATATTATAAACAAGGAGAGATAATTGAAGAACCAATTTCAAAGAATTTTACAATCAATGAAAATTTTGCAGACTTTTCAATTAATCCGGGTTTTATTATAACTAAAACTGATTTTAAAATAGAACTTCAAAATTTTCAAGACCAAGAAATAACAATAAATATCAATCAAGAGATAATAGTTCAAAATGAATCAACAGAACAAGGATTTTTTGAAGGATTATTTGGAAATTTATTTTTGAGTTTAACTGGAAGTATAACACTAAATATTGAAGAAGAAAATTCTATTACTCTTTCTCCAAATGAAATAAAAACAATAACTTTTGAAGTAGATAATATTAAAGAACCAGTTCTCAAAAAAATTTCTTTTTATTCTGAAAATAATTTTTACGAATTTTTAGTTTACATACCTTCTCCTGTAGATAAAAATAAATATTCAATTAGTTTAAATTTTGAACCTTCAGAATTAAAAATTTCTCTTACACCAAATATTACTAAAGAAGAAATTGTAATCTTGGAAAATATAGGGGATGAATTATTAGAAAATATTACTTTAGAAATATCAAATAATTTAGAGCCTTATGTAAATATTTCAAAAAACGAAATTTATAATCTTAATACAAATCAAAGTGAAGAAATTTATCTTTTTTTTGCACCAACAAATCAATCAATGAAAATAGAAGGAGAATTAACAGCCAAAATACCAGATGAAACAGAAGATTTAGTTATAGTTTTTGAAATGCTTGGAGATGAATCTGATTTAATTATTCCTTCAAAATCTAAAACCTGCGAAGAACTTAATGGAACAATTTTTGAAGAACCTCAAATTTGTAATGGGGAAGAAAGATTTGCAAAAGATGGAAACTGTTGTATAGGAAAAGTAGAAGTTCCTAAAAAAAGCGATACTGGTTTAATTATTGGTTGGACAATTATTATGACAATTATTATAGCATTAGTTTGGTTTTTTAAATTCAAATACAAAAAATCAAAAGGAGAAATAGATTTATTTAAAATAGCAAAAGGAAAAAAATAATTATTCTTTTTTCTCTTCTTTAGGCAAGAGTGCTTTCAACTTATTCTCTAAAATAACTTTTTCTGTTTGCATGACTCTTGCAACTTCATCATAATGGTGTAATCTTCTAGCAAACTCATTTAAAATATCATTCCAATCATTATTAGCAACTGCAATTAGTTCTGGCTCAATAATTTCAATATGCGCTGGCATGTATTTTAATATTAAAACTGTTAAAATTGACATATTTTCTATTTTTATTTCAACTTCTGCAAAACTCGTGTAAAAATCTTTTTGGTCTTTCATTACAACTGGTTCATTAACTTTTTTATCTTCAACATTTACCCCTTTTTCTTCATTAATCTTTTCAATAATTTCATTCAATGTTTTAGTTAAATATTCAGGGGGTCTACCTGCAACTTCAATAATCATCTTTACACATATTTTTTTATCTGAACTCATTTTTTCTTGGTTTATATTTTTTAATCATAAACAATCCAAAAAGCAAAACACAAAACAAACCTAAACCATATTTCGCATAATCACTTTTTGATTTATTTTCATTATAATCTTCGCTTTTTATATTTTGCGGAGATAAATCAATAATTTCATTTTCTATTTTAATAGTTGTTTTATCTTTCTGTATAGTTTTTATCTCTGGAATTTCAACAACTTCTTCATCTTCTTCTACACTTTTTTCTTCCTCTTCTACAATTTCTGTTTTTTGCACAATCTGTTCTTCACTAACACATGCCAAGCCCTGATTTTTTATTTTTTCTAAAGTTATATTTCCAATTCTATTCACATCTACTAAATCATCAAGTGAATTAAAATTTCCATTTTCTTCTCTATAATCAATAACATTTTGTGCTACAATTCCTTTCCCTCCAAGTCCAATTATATTCATTAATTCATCTTTTGAAGCACTATTTACATCAATTTGTCCACTTTCACAAACCGCAGAAATAAACGGAATAAATAATAATATCAAAATTAATACTTTTTTTAGCATAGAAATTTTAAGAAAATATTTCTTTTAAATATTATTACAAAAACTTGCTACCATATTTTTCCTTAAAATCAATATATTCAATTCCCCCTCTTTTGCCCTTTGTAGACATTTCCTTAGAAATGTCTCGGGGCACGCTCTTGGGTGTTCCTCCTTTTTTTGCAATCCAAATTTTAGAAAAAATATTGTTCTTTAAGTACCACGCACATTTTTCTTTTTCAATTTTAGAAAGAATTCCATTCATTTTAACTTCAACACCAATAACACTATATGATTCTTCATGAATGTGTTTAATAGAAATAAAATCAGGAAAACCTGCCCCAAGCATCATAGCTTTAGAAAAAGGGTTAAATTTCTTTTTTGCAATAATTAATTTTCCATATTCAGGCTCACCAGAGTCATCCCTTGGGGATAAATCAACATTATTATTCCATTTATCAATAATTCTTCCTTTGTTTTCTAAATCTCTTCTAACTTTTAATTCAAATCTTGATGCTTGTCCTTTAATTCTTTTCCCTTTTTTAACATTAGATTTTTTCTTTGAAGTAGAAAAAACCCCTGCTTTATTCCAAGAAGTTTCATATTCTTCACTCCCTGCTTTTTCAATCATCTCAATAATTTTTTCTTTATTTTCTTTTTTTATTCTTTTCATTATTATAAATTATCTAAATGACTTTTTATATTTTTCAGATGATTGTTTGTAACATAGGCCGAAAGTTTTATATAGTTTCCACTAATTTATTTTTAATATGAAATTAGTAAAATCATCTATTTTAAATACTACTCCTGAAAAAATTTTTTTACAATTGCAAAAACCTAGTAGACTTCAAGAAGTAGCATCACCAATTCTTAGATTTGAATTCGTTAATGTAAAAAAACTTCCTAAAAATTGGAAAATTGGAAAAAAATATATTTTAAATTTGTATCTTTTTATGCATTTATATGTAGGAAAACACTCAATTATTATAAAAAAAATTGATTATAAAAAAAAGCAAATATTTTCTGATGAATCAGGATTGCTAGCAAAAATATGGAATCACAAAATTTATGTGAATAAGTATACTAATAATAAAACTCATTATACTGATGAAGTTGAAATACATGCAGGAATATTAACACTATTTGTTTGGATTTTTGCATATTTTTTTTACAGTCATCGACAAAAAAAATGGAAGAAACTAGCAGAACAATTATAAACAGTTTTTAAAATAAACTTTACAAATCCCTCGCCTGTAAAGTCCGCCTTTTATTTGCCTGGGCCCTTTTGATTGCCTCAACAAGCATATTCTCAACCTTTCTTTCCATAGCCATTCCAACTTCTTCAGCAACAGAACTAACAGAATTTTCTTTATCCAAATCTTTCACAACTTTCTTAATATTACTTTTTACTATTAGTACCATAAAAAATCAAAACCTTTCAAGTTCTTAAATTTTCCTAAACAAAAGATTTAAATAGTATTATGAATATATATTCATAACTAAATAAGGAGTAAAATAAAATGCCAAACAAAGATAAAACAGGACCAAATGGAAAAGGTTCAAAGACAGGAAGACAAATGGGAAACTGCGAAAATGTAGAACCTATTGGAAGGTGTGGAGAACCAAGAGGTGGTGGTAGAAGATCTGGGAGAGGTTTTAGAAATCAGCCTAGAAACTCTGAAGATTAAAATGCCAAGACCTTGTAAGAGAAGAAGAGTTAGAGGCAGACCAAACTCTTCTTATTTTAAACCAGCAGGAAAAAGAATCTCAGAATTAGAAGAATCTATTTTAACAATTGAAGAATTTGAAGCAATAAGATTAAATGATTTATTAAATTTAGAACAAAATAAGTGTGCAGAAAAAATGGAAATTTCCCAACCAACTTTTCATAGATTAATTTCTTCAGCACATAAAAAAATTGCAGACGCAATTATTAATGGAAAAGCAATAAAAATAAATTAAAATTTTATTTGTTCTAAAAATTGGTAAAAGAAGTAATATTTATGATTGATTTTTTTTCTTCTTATCCAACTTCCTTTCAATCTTTTCTTCAGGCCTCATTAAAGGAAAAATAACACATTCTCTCATAGGCTTGTCCATTAATACTGAAAATAATCTTTCAGAAACCCCAAATCCACAAGTTGGAGGCATACCATATTTTAATGCTTCAACAAATTCTTTATCATGTTCTTGGGCTTCAGTGTCTCCTGCTTTTTTTAATTTGGTTTGTTCTTCAAATCTTTTTTCCTGGTCAAAAGCATCATTTAATTCTGAATAACCATTACCCATTTCAGAACCAGCTAAGATAACTTGAAATTGTTCAACTTTTTTATTATCCTTAGAATCTCTTTTTGCCAATGGAGAAACTTCAACTGGTTGTCCAACTAAAAATCCTGGACCTGAAAGTTTTTTCCTAACAGTTTTCCATAAAATATCAACAAGCCGCCATTTGTCAACTTTTTTATCGTAACTAATTTTTAAATCATCAAGTTTTTTCTTAATCTCATTTTCACTTGCAGAATAAATATTTATTCCTGTATTTTTTTTAATTATTTTTTCATAATCATAAATTTCCCATTTTTTACCTAAGTCAATCTTATGTCCTTGACTCTCAAATTTCAAATTTCCTAAAATAGTTTTAACAATTTTTTTATACATTTCTTCAACAAGATTCATGCCTTTTTTATAATCTGCATATGCCCAATAAAATTCCATCTGAGTATAATCTTGCAAATGTTCCATATCCATACCTTCGTTTCTAAATTGTCTTCCAATCTCAAAAGTTTTTTCATAACCTGCCACCATTAATTTTTTTTGCCAAAGTTCTCCCATGGAAATTCTTAAATAAACATCTGCATCTAAAGCATTGTGATGCGTCATAAATGGTGTTGCCGAGGCTCCTCCAGCAGAATTTTCCAAAACAGGAGTTTCAACCTCTAAAAAATCTTTTTCTAAAAGAAAATTTCTAATTGTATTCCAAAACTTAGATTTTTTCACAAACATTTCTTTAACTTTAGGATTCATTAAAATATCCAAATATCTCTGTCTAAATTTTTCTTCTTCTCCCTTAAGCCCGTGGAACTTTTCAGGTAAAGGCAAGATAGATTTAGACAATAATTTAATATCTTGAACTAGAACAGAAATTTGTTTAGTTTTTGTTTTGAAAATTTTTCCAGACACTTCAACAAAATCTCCAGCATCCAAATATTTTTTAAAAAATTCTCTGTCTTTTTTTGATGTCCCACCTTCTTGTAAAACAATTTGAATTTCTTCTGTTCCATCTTTTAAATTACAGAATGCTATTTTTCCCAAATCTCTTTTAGTCATCAACCTCCCAGCACTTTTCACTTTCACACCAATCTTAGATTTTAAACATTCATAGCAAGTTTGCTTTTTATCAGACTTTGCAGGATAAGGATTAATTCCTAAATTTTTTATCTCTTCAAGTTTTCTTTTTCTCTCGTTAATAATTTGTTCTTCACGTCCCATTAATATAATAAATAAAAATAGTTTTTATATTTAACTTCAAAAGATTTATTAACTAATATTTATTAAGGTGTTTATGAAAAAGAGAAAATTGAAAAAAAGTTTATTTAAGAAGTGTAATGGAAAAAAAATGAACTATGAAAATTGCCGTAGTTCTTGCAATGAAATGGTTTATTTTATTGGTTTTATAGGTTCTTTAATTTATTATATTCAAAACGCAACTTCTTTTTGGGATGGGGTTTTAGGACTTCTAAAAGCAATTGTATGGCCTGCAATTTTAGTTTACAAACTATTAGTATTTTTAGGAGCTTAATTATTTTTATTCTTTCTTATCCAATTCGGCATTCAATAATCCATCAACAATTTTCTGAAATTTATTTTCTCTAGAAATATATTTGTAAATTATTTTTTCAAAATTTTCTTGAAGCTTTTGCACCTTTAAAAATAATTCCATTAATTTAGGATTTCTAACTTGGTATTTTCCCATTAATTGATTTACAACTAATTCAGAATCCAAAAAGCACATGAGTTCTTTATTAGTATAATTTGACGCAAGTTCCAATGCTTTAATCAACCCCTCATACTCTGCAACATTATTTGTAATATACTTTCCAATCTTTGCACTGTATTGTGTTAAAATTTCCCCATTTTTTCTAACAATCACTCCAATTGCTCCAGGCCCAGGATTTCCTCGTGCTCCGCCGTCCGAATTTGTAAATATCATTTCAAAAATGCAACACTTTAAAATTTTTTAAATCCTGAAACCTTTCTGCTTTTTCTTCAACCCTTCTTATCTGAGAATGACGAGGTCCTTTTTTACATAATTCAATCATTTTTTTAACTTCATTAATATTTCCTTCTAAAAAAACTTCAATTCTTCCGTCTTCTAAATTTCTTGTGAATCCTTTAACATCAAGTTTTTCTGCATTCTCTTTGATAAATCTCCGAAAAAACACTCCCTGTACTGTTCCATCAATATAAAGTCTGACTGATTTCTTCATAATTAAAATAATAAGTAAGAGTTTATTAAATTTTAGATGTCTCAAAAATTTTAAATACTATTTTATTATAATAAAATATATGAAGAGAAAAATACATTTGATATTTTTAGTATCAACATTTGTTGCATGGTTATTATTCTATCTCCTTGGTATACAATTCAATTATTTTCTTGACTTTAATAGCCATGAAATATTCAACCTTATGTTTATCACATTTTTTGCAGTAATCCCATTTATCACTTTATTAATTTTATCACTTTTTGGAACCGATTATATAAAAGATTCAATTTGGTTAGCCTTTTACGCTTCAGTACCTTTATTTATTTATGATTATATTGTGATTGGATTGATAAATGGAGAAGGATTTAATTTTTTGAAAACACATTGGTTTCTTACAGCAGGATACTTTTTGGTTTGGATATTTATGCCTCTCACAGGAGTAATATTGTCTAAACTATTTATGAATAAAAAATAAATTTAACTCTGTACTATTGACAGTTATATTTTCCACGCTCTGAAATTTCTTTTACCCTTATGTTATATCTAATTCAAGAGTCTAATTTTAAAAAAATATATAAACATCGTGAATAATTAATTATAGAGGGAAAAAATGAACACATTCAAAAAAATCTTTGGAAAAGAATATATGAAAGCAAAACTTTCAGTATTATGGATATTTGTAATGTTTAATTATGTTTATGCAGATATTCTAACATTAATGGATTCTTCAGTACTTAAAGAACTAATAACTGGATCTGTGGGAGGTCTTCAAATTACTCAAGGATTTTTGTTGGCAGGCGCAATATTAATAGAAATTCCAATTGCTATGGTTGTCCTGTCTTTAGTATTAAAATATAAAGCGAATCGTTTGGCAAACATCATCGCAGGCACAATAAAAACTACAGCTGTTTTCTTATCAATGTTTGTTGGAGCGCCAACTCTTTATTACATGTTTTTTGGAACTATAGAAATAGTAACTACTTCACTAATTGTCTGGTTTGCATGGAGATGGAAAGAAAAATGAAAAACAAAATGAAGGATATATCACAACAAAAAGCTACAACACTCTTAAGATTTCTATATGCTTTTTGGGTAATAATTGCACCGTTTAGTTTAATATATGTTCCGTACAAACTTATAGTGTTTGGAGATGCTGCAACAACTGCCAAGAATATTATGGCTAATGAATTATTATTCCGCATAAGCATTGTTGGAAGTTTAATTACTCAATTATTATTCATATTCATAGCCCTACTATTATATAAATTATTTGAAAAAGTAAATAAAACGCAATCAATTCTTATGGTTGTATTTGCACTAGTTAGTGTACCTATTGCAATGTTTAACACACTCAACAAAATTGCAGTAGTTATGCTATTGGATGGTGCTGATTACTTGAAAGTATTTTCAGCAGAACAATTATATTCTTTAACAATGTTTTTTCTTAATTTGAATGCACAAGGAATGACTATCGCTTCAATATTCTGGGGACTTTGGTTATTTCCACTAGGATATTTAATTTACAAATCTGGCTATTTTCCAAAATTTGTTGGAGTCGCTGTAATTATAGCAGGTTTTGGCTACACAATAGATTCTTTTATAAAATTTATTTTACCCAACTATAAATTTACATCAGTAATTGACCTCCTAACAATTGGTGAAATGGTATTTGTATTTTGGATTATATTTAAAGGTGCGAAACTACCTAAAATAAAAAATGAAACCAAATAGAAAAACTGCAATAATTGTAGGGGCATTAATTTTAATTGCCTATGGCGTTTTGGTTAGTATTATTACCCAATCTAAAATCCCTGTGATGATTGCAGATGTAATTAGTGGTTTTGCAGTAATAGGGATAGCTGTTTTAATATTTCCATTCTTCAAAATTAGTAATAAATTAAGAATTACCTATCTATCTCTAAAAATTGTTGAAGGAACACTCATGGTTATTGGAGGTATTCTTTTCCTTATTAACTCATCTATGCGTGATTGGATATATAGTGGAATTCATTTATATGTCTTTATTGTAAGTGCTTTCATATTTTATTATCTTTTATATAAATCCAAAATTGTTCCAAGGTTTATCTCTGTTTGGGGGGCTATTGCGATTTTTTCGTTACTATTAATAACAATACTAAATTTAATCAATTTTAGTTATCCTCCACTGGAATTTCTATTGATTTTAATAATAACCAATGAAGTATTTCTTGCGATATGGCTGATGATTAAAGGATTCAATTTATCTGCAATTAATTCCAAATCTACAAAAACAAAATAGATTAAATCTAACTAATATAATTAAATGTAAATCCATGTCATTTGAATAATTACACTTTATTTATTAACTATCTCATACAATTTTAATTACAATTTGTCAATTTCCTCTTCTACTTTATCTGCCCAATTTTTTATTATATTTTTTAGAATTTTTCTTAT
>JBDLJZ010000003.1:0-44166 GCA_039714095.1 Nanobdellota archaeon
TATCCTTTTTCTCTATATCGAAAACTTTAGGAATTGCCAGAGCAACAGCATTATTAATTTTAAGTACTTGTAGGATATCCATACCATGATCAAATTGATTTGCCTCAATAATGTATGAAATTAAATTCTTCATGTCATTTGTGAATAGTATTCCAGATTCATAAATATCGATGCTTTTATCTTTAATTTCTTCATAAAAAGTATAGAACCTTGATAGATCTTCCTCTTTATTCAATTTATCAAAGGCCAGTTGAAACATTTCAATTATTGTCATCAATTCAAAAGGAAGATTATCAATTGCAAAAGCAATTAAATTTATCAAATCTGATTGAATGCAATCTGTAATTTTGACCTTGCGTCTAGTCATGGCTATCATGCTTTCACCTCATCTAGTTCGGCAAACCATTCTTGAATAAATGTCTTACCAATTTCTAATTCAATCATTTTTATTTTTTCAATAACTTGTTTTTTTTCTTCCTCAAATTCTTCTATTTTTTTATTATTTGCATTTAAACTATTTCTTGAATTATTCAAAATATTTGCACGATATATTGCGTCAACATCCTGAAAACACGTCGGACACGTCTCAAGATTAGAAAATTTCTTCTCAAGATTTTCTAAATCATCGTTTTTTATTTTAAGTGAAGTAATATGAGAATTAATTTCAATATTTTTTTCACTAAATTTATTTTTGTCTTTTTTCTTAATTTCAATTTCTCTTTCAATTTTCAAAATCTTCTCAGGATTAAAATCCATTTTTTCAAACTCTTCAATCTCAATTTTAAGCCTCTCAATTAATTTTGCATTTTCAATAATCACTTCATTTTTATTCGCAATCATAATTTTTGTTTTTTCAATTTCTTGCTGTAATTTAACTTTTTCTTCTTTTCTCTTGACAACTTCCTCCACCTCTTTTTGAACATTTTTTCTTGCTTCTTTTTTAATAATTAATTCTCCTTCAACAACACTAATATTTTGCCGTTTAAAATTAAGTTCTTCTTCTTTTGAAACAATCTCTAATCTGTCTTGTTCAAGATTCATTGTCGCACCCTCAAGCATTCGTTTTTCTTCACGAAGTTTTGACGTAACAATTGAAATACTTTCTAAAATTCTTTTATACTTATCAATTCCAAAAACATGTCTAAGAGTATTAATTCTCGTTTCAGAATCTTGTAAAATAATCTGTTTCATTTCTTCTTGAGGAGTGTAAACTGTAAATTTGTAAAGAATATTTTGTTTCCTAGAAAATTCTTTAGGATAACTTAATAATTCAAGAACCTTGCTTTTTAATTCAGTCACAGCAATTTCATTTTTCTCTCCATTAATTGTTATTGCAGCATAATCTTGAGAAATTGTTTTCCCTTTTTTCAAAGTTCTTTCAATCAAAATATTTTTCCCCTCAACTTCAAATTCAATAACAACCCCTCCCTCATTTGCACCATTTCTTAAAAGAGAAGAACCTCTCTGTCCTGGCTGAAGCCCAAACAAAGCAAATTCAATTCCAAGAAGAATTGAAGTTTTTCCAGAACCAATATCTCCTGAAAGTAAAGTTGAACCTTCGTTAAAATTCACTTCTTGTTTTTCATAACTTCTTATATTATCTAAAATTATTTTTTTTAGTTTCATTTAAAATTTCAAAATCCTCCTCGCTTCTTCAACAACTCTACTAGAAAATATTTCAGACTTTTCACCTTCTTGTTTTTCAAGAGAAAGCGAATTCATAAGTTGCACAATAAGTCCATTAAAATCCGAAGGGTTTTGTTCAGAATAAACTTTAATTGTCTCGTCTTCAATATTTTCTGTATTCTCAACTTCAAGTTCAAGTTTAACTTCTTTTGTTTTCAAATCATGAGTATTTTTTAATAAAAAATAAACATCTTTACTTTTAGCATACTCTTCTATCTGCAAAAATTTAATATCAGAATTTTTTCCTTGCTCAAGCTCGCCCCTTAACCTAAGTAAAACTATTTTGTCTCTAATATTTTTATTTTCTAATTCCTGAATAATCTGTGTTGTGGCTTCAAAAGCATTTGTCACATTAATTGAAATTGGCACAATATCTTTAATATTTAGATTAATGCGCTCCATTGTATTTGCTGATTCAGTATCAACAATGTAAAATCTTCCGTATTGTAAATCTTCAAGTTCTGCAAAATTATTCGGAAAAACCGGACCTGGATAAACAAAGTTATCTTTCTTAAAATCAATATGTAAATGCCCCAACGCATAATAATCTGCTTTAGGAAGCAAGTGTGTTTCAATCGCATCAATAGGAAGTCCCCCCTTTGCTTTGTCAATCGTAGTGTGTAACATTAAAATTTTAAACATCCCTGGAGTGTCGTTGAATTTTATTTTTCTCAAATCAGGAATCTCAAGCCCAGATTTTTTCCCAGGATACCCATAAATTGCAACACCTTCGTGAATCACAGGATTGAGAGTGATCTTTTCTTCATCTTCTTCAAAATTAGTAACATTTTTGCAAAATCCTGCTTTCTCCAAAACATCTAAAAAAGTTTTTCCAGATACAGAATAATCATGTGAACCAGCAATAATAAAACACGGAATTCTTGCTTTCTTCAAACGCCTAAACTCAGCAAAAGTTTCCTTTAAAATTTCAATTGGCGGATACGCTGAATCAAAAATATCTCCTGCAAATAAAATAAAGTCAAGCCTAGAATCAATGCAAATATCTACTGCTTTTCTAAATGACGCAAAATTCAAATCCTGCATCGGCTGCTGCTTCCATCCTCCAAGATGAATATCAGAAATATGTGCAAATCTCACCATAAAGACAAACTAAATCAGAATTTTATAAATATTCTTGTGATGATGTGTGGTATTCTAAAAACATTTAAAATATCCTTTTTTCTTATCTCCTTATGAAAGGAAATATTTTATTTGGAGGTAAAGCAGGACAAGGTCCTAATTTTTTAACACATCTTTTAGGAGAGGCATTAACCAAACAAGGTTATTATGTTTTTTATTCAAGAGATTATGAATCTTTAATAAGAGGGGGACACAATTTTAATGTCTTAACTTTTTCAGATGAGCCAGTTTATAGCAACGAAAAAAAAATTGATATCTTAGTTGCATTAGACGAAAACACAGAAAAAATTCATAGAGATAATCTTAAATCAGATGGAATTCTTTTAGACGGAAATCATTCAAATGTTTATTTTGCAGGAATGCTCTTTAAAATTTTAAATCTTGAATTTGAATTATTAGAAAATGAGTTAAAGACAAAAGATAAATTTGAAGAAAATATTTCTGAGGCAAAAAAAGGATATAATAACGCCACAATAACAATTCAAATTCCAAAAACAAATACAAAAAAATTTAACTTCATCAACGGAAATCAGGGGATTGCATTTGGGGCAATTAAATCAGGGCTTGATGTTTATTATGCTTATCCTATGACTCCTGCAACAACGATTTTAGCAGAACTTGCACAAAAGCAAGAGGAAAAGTTGTTTTTAACTTTAGAGCTTGAAAATGAAATTGCAGTAATAAACGCAGCAATTGGCTCAGCAATGACTGGAGCAAAATCAATGGTCGGAACTTCTGGAGGGGGTTTTGATTTAATGAGTGAAGCACTGAGTTTAACAGGAATAGCAGAAGTGCCAGTAGTTATTGCATTGATTCAAAGACCAGGACCAGGAACAGGCGTTGCAACTTACACAGGACAAGGAGATTTGCATTTAGCACGTCACGCAGGACACGGGGAATTCAACAGAATTGTAGTTGCACCAGGCGACCCAAAAGAAGCAGAAGAATTAACCTCACAAGCATTTTATTTTTCACAAAAATTCAAAATTCCATCAATTATTTTAGGAGACAAACATATAGGAGAGAGTTTTTACACAATTGCAGGAGAACCAGAAATTACATCTTCAAAAAAATCAACAAAACTCAAAAGATACAATAGTTATGAAACCGACGATAATGGAAGTGCAACAGAAAATGCAAAATTAATTATTGAAAATATCAACGAGCGCCAATCAAAAGCAAAAGATATAGAAAAAGAGGCTTCAAATTTTGAGCAATACAAAGTTTATGGAAATCAAAATTCAGAAAATGTTATTTTATCTTGGGGTTCTACAAAAGGTGTAATCATAGACGCTACAAAAGATTTAAATTGTAAATTTATTCAGATTTTATATATTGAACCTTTTCCAGAGGATTTGAAAAAACACTTAGAAAATAAAAATATAATTTTAATTGAAAACAATGTAACCGCACCAATGGCAGACCTGATTGCAGAAAAAACTGGAATTTTTATTGAAGACAAAAATAAAATTCTGCGGTACGACGGACGTCCATTTTTATGTGATGAATTAAAAAAAGAAATTGCGGAGAGATTGAAATGACTAACATATCAACTACAACAAAAAACACCTGGTGTCCAGGATGTTTTCAAATTCAAAAATCTTATAAACTTATGAATCTACATAATAATAATTTAAGTCCCCAGTATGACTTCGGGAATGCTGGGTTTCCTTTTCTTTTGGGGGTTATACAATGCCCAAAAAAGTGATTGTTTTTGTTGATGCAAATAATTGGTACCATAATGTAAAAAATTTGATAACTCCAAGCGAAGTAGATATTAAAAAATTAGCAGAATTTCTTTGTAAAATTAAAAACTTTGAGTTAATAGATATTTATTGGTATGCTTCAAAACCAAGTATTCAAGACGGAGAAAAGATGTATTATTCTCATTTGTCATTTTTGAATCATTTAGAAAAAAGCGGAATTAAAATATTTTCAAGAAAATTACAAAGATTATCAAATAAAGAAATAAAAAAACAAAAATCTCAAAAAATAGATAGTTTAGATTTGTGTAAATCTTGCAAACCATTAATTGAATCTGTTTTTTTAGATTTGGCAGATTTAAAGAAAAATGAGAAGGGAGTTGATGTTTGGTGTGCAATTGATATGATTGATAAATCTTGCATTGAAAATAATTGTGATGCTTGCATTTTAATTTCGGGCGATGCAGATTTTGTCCCAGCATTAAATTTGATAAAAAAGAAAAATAAAGATATTTTAGTAGCGAGTAGTCCATTTGGATTTTCAAAAGAATTAAGAGATAATTTTGAGTATTTTATTTTAAAAAAAGAAACTCTTATGAAGTGTTTAAGGCAATATAAAAATAATAAGAAAAATAAAAAATGACTAACATATCAACCACAACAAAAAACACCTGGTGTCCTGGATGTTTTAATTTCCAAATCTTCGCAGGAGTAAAAAGATTCCTTGAAGAAGAAATAGATTCAGGAAAAGACAAAGACGATTTTGCAATTGTTACAGGAATTGGATGTCACGCAAAAATGTTTGATTATTTAAACATAAATGGAATTAATTCTCTACACGGAAGGGTTTTGCCAACATGCTTGGGATTAAAAGTTGGAAATCCAAATTTAAATGTAATAGGTTTTTCAGGGGATGGAGATGCATATGCAGAAGGAATAGCACATACTGTTCACGCTGCAAGATACAATTCAGATTTTACTTATGTAATCCATAATAATCAAGTTTTCGCATTAACTTTAGGAGAACCAACCCCCACAACTGAATTAGGATTCAAAGATAAAACAACACCTTTTGGAGTAAATATAAATCCTCTAAACCCTCTAAAATTAATGCTTGCATCAGGCGCAACTTTTGTTGCAAGAGTTTTTGCCGACATAAACCAAGTTAAAGAAGTTCTAAAAGAAGCACAAAAACACAAAGGATTTTCATTTGTAGAAATAATCCAACCCTGCATTGTTTTTCACAATGACAAAGGTTATAGGGAAAAAATTTATAGATTAGAGGATGATGACCACGATAAAACAAGTTTTGAAGAGGCTTGGAGAAAAGCAGACGAATTTAATTATAACACTGTAACTAAAATTCCAGTGGGGATTTTTTATCAAAAAGAAGCCGAGACTTTTGAGGATAAATTCGCAATGTTAAAAAAGTTCCAAGAAGATAAAACAAGTTGGAAAGATATTAAACGATGATTCTAAAAAAAACAAACATTTATAAATATTATTTAAATAATACTTTTAGAATATTAAAATAATATGGAGCCTTCAAAGATAATAGATAACTTAGAAACAAAGAAAATATCTCTTAACATAGATGAGAGTATCTTAAAGATGACAGATGAGTTTGCAGAAATTTTAAATACAAATAGAACACAAGTTCTCTCTGCAGTTATTCCAGCAGGAATAAAATCTCAAGTAAATTATAATATAAAAACTTGGGGGAAATTAAAGAAAGATAAAAATTATCAAGCAAAAAAAGAAAAGATAAACAACCTCATTAGTAAAAATAAAACTTTCAAGGATAAGTGGAATTTGGATTTAATTCCTCAGTAATCTCAATTCCCAAACAAACAACTCCTCAAAAAATAATTTTTTCTTTGCCAAGATTTCTATTTCATATCCTTTAAAATCAATTCCTTGTGTCAAAGAGCTTGTAAGCAAAAAAATCTTTCCATTTTCTTTCAAATATTTTTTTGCATCTTGCAAGAATTTATTTATTAACTCACTTCCTTTTTTTCCACCTGTTGTTGCTAATTTTGAATTTTCAGGTTCGTTTTTATCTTCAGGCAAATAAGGAGGATTAAAAATAATAACATCAAAACGAGGAAACCCCTTGTTTTCCTCGTGCTCCTTTCTCGAAGCATTGAAGGGTGGCATCTTCTTGTGCAATCCGATGGATACCTCACAGTTGCTTCCTTCAACATTTTCAAATAAATTTGACACAAAACAATTAACTTCAAGTTCATTACATTTTTTAACAGCTTCAGAATTTATATCACAACAAAAAATATTTTCTTTTTTTGCACCCAATTCTAAAATATTTTTAATTTGAATTCCACTTCCACAACCAATTTCTAAAAATGTTCCAAGAATATTTTCCTGAGTTATTTGTTTTTTCAATACATTCGCTAGTAAGTAAGAATCTTCTGCAGGTTCATAAATTTTTAACATTAGAAAATTTTATCCTTGAATATAAAAAGACCAAATAAAATCCCAAAAAGAATAATTAAAATACCAATCAACAAAATAATTAATCCGATATTTTTCTTTAAAGATTTTGTAGCTTGAACAGTTTTTGGTTTTAATGGTTTAGCTTGATATTTTTTTTCAAGGGTTTGTGATTTTTCAACAACTTGTTTAGATTCTACAGGCTTGCCTCGCTGTTCATTAAAAACAATCTGCGTTGCTTCTTCAATTTCTTTTTTATCATAACCTGCATTGTAAAAACTTTGCATAGCATCTTTTAAACTTGACTTGTGCGCTATAGCTATCCTAAGTCCTCCAAGAATTGACTCATTTACCATAAATAATTTAAGAATTTAGAATTTAAAAAATATCTCAAAATTTCAAAACTTTTCCATTAGAACTCAAATGAGATGTCTCGCCAAACTTATATCCAAATTCTGAAGCCAATTCAATAAATGGTGTTTCTTGTTCTAAAGATCCATGAGCTGGAATAACATGTTCTGGTTTTACTAATTCAATTAAATCTCGTAAATCTTCACGACTTCCATGCCCATGAACATGAACATTTGTTTGTAACTTAACTCCCATATTTCTTAATTTTTTATCTAATCTTTCACGAAGCATTTGATTTGGTTGAACAGGAATAACACTTGAAGAAAAAATCAAATTATCTCCTTGTCTAAATTTAAACGGAGTTTCTCCCTTAACAATTCTATCCAATATTGAACCTTTTTCTGCTTGATGCCCTGTACAAACAACCAAATATTTTCCTCTTTCTTTTTCTATTCTTGCTAAAAAAGAATTTATCTGTCTACGATATTTAATTAATTTAACTTTATTTTTGAAAGGACATTTCCCAACACTAATCGCACTATTTACATATTTATTCAAACTCCTTCCTAAAAAAATAATTTGTCTATTAGTTTTTTGAGCAAATTCCACAATATTTTTTAATCTTTCAATATGAGAAGAAAATGTTGTGACAAAAAGTGCCTTATCTTTTCCTCGTGCTTTTGAAAATGCTTCCTCCAATAAATGTTTTGCAATCGCCTCTCCACCAGGTTTTTTCTCAGTTCCAGAATAAAGAGCGTCTGCAACTAAAACTTTTACACCTTTTTTACTCAATTCTTTCATACGTTTATAATTAGGAGGATTACCCATTGTTGGATAATTATCAAACTTAAAATCTAACCCATAGAAAAAAATTCCATCTTTTGTATGAAGAGCAATAAAAAAACACTGAATTGTTGAATGTGTTACATGAATAAATTCAACTTTCATATCTTTACTAATTTTATGAATAGAATTATCTTGTACAGTTTTTTTCACATTTTTTATATTTATTTTATCATCTTCTAAAATTGAATCAATTACAGCCATTGTAAAAGGAGAAGCCATAATAGTTGCTTTTGGATATCTATGTGAAATATATGGAATTGCACCAATGTGATCTAAATGAGCATGCCCAATAACAATCGCCTTAACCTTATCTCTCCAACCCAATTTATCTAAAATTAAATCATTTGGAATAGCACCCGCATTCCTGAGTTTTCTCTCAGTATATTGTTGAAAAACCTCATTCTCTTGCAACTCAATAACAGAAGGCAAATGAAAACCAGCATCAAAAATAACAACATCTTCACCAACCTTAACAGCAGTCATATTCTTCCCAACTTCTTCATAACCTCCAACCGTGCATACTTCCATTCAAAACAAAATCAAATCAAGTTTAAAAATGTTTTAGAATTTTTATAATCTAAAATAATAAAGATACAAATCTTAGAAAGGTTTAAAAAATTCTTTTTATTATAAAATTTATGAGAAGGGTGATAGGGATAGGCTTTTTAGTTTTTATTTTTTGTTTGTCATTTATTTCTTCAGTAATAACAAAAGAAGAGATCAAAGAAAAATTGGAACAGATTAATATTAATGATTTTAAAATATCTAAAGGGGATTTTGATAAATCAGTTGTTATTATTGGAAAGGCACCTAACTATTATAAAGAAGTTGTTACAAAGAAAGGGGAAATAGTTTGGTATGACATTTGTTACAAGGATAAATGGTTGGAGCATTATGATGAAACTACCGATATGACGATAAGGACTGATTATAATATGTTTTTTAATTTTCTTAAAAAATTTTTTGGAATAAGTAGTCCATGTAAAAAAATGTTTGAGAGTAGATTATCCGAGTATTCCCTGACCCCTGAAAATTATTTAAGCTTGGATTATCCCTTTGAAGAAGATATTTTTGAAGGAAAAGAGGTAATAAAATTTAAAGGTGAATATCCTGGTTCTATTGGGGCTGGAGATCCTTTAGAAGATTTTGACGCATATTATGACAGAAAAAATTTAATATTAGTAGCCAAAAAATTTTATTGTAATAATAATGATTTTTCAAAGTGTATTTACAAAAATGGAACTATTGAATATTTTAATGAAATCAATCAAGGAGTTCAGGAAAGTGATTTTACTTCTCCCGAAATAAGTGAAATGACTAAAATTTGTGAGAAGGATCTAGAAAAAATTTCTAATTTAACTTTGGCATTAAATAATATTGAAGAAAGTTTGTGGGTAATTCAAGGATTAACAGAAAAAGAAAGAGTGGATAAAAAAACTAAAGAAATGCGTAAATTGACAAGAGAAGAATATAATCTTTTTATAGATCTTAAGCTACAATTTTGGGAAGCTGAATGTAAAGAAAAAGATGAAATATCTATTTGTAGTTATGCACAATATCTTGAGAGAAAGGATAGATTTAATGAATGCAAATTTTGATAGGAAAAAATTATTCTATTTTAATTTTATAAAAATTTTTAATAACTCCAATTCCCAATTTTTATTATGAAAAAGAGGAATATCTATATATCTATTATTATTGTAGTAGTTTTAATAATTATTTATTTCTTTATTCCTAAATCTCCAGAAATTCAAGAATGCCAAATTGATTCTGATTGTGTCCCAGTTTCTTGCTGCCATCCAGATTCGTGTGTTGCAAAAGAACAAAAACCAAACTGCGAAGGAGTTTTATGTTCAATGAGTTGCGAAAGTTTACTTGACTGCGGTGCAGGTTCCTGCGGATGCAAAGAAAATAAATGCATAATTATATCTTCAAATGAATAGAAAAATTCCAACCCTTTTTTTAATATTAATTTTAACTATTTTTATTGTTAATTCTTATCAAACAAAAATAACACAAGAAGTAATAGATGAATTAGAAAATAATAATGATGTAAGGGTGATAGTTGAATTAAAAGAACCTTCATTAGAAAAAGGAATTATTTTTGTCATAAAAAAAACCTCAGATGAAATAAAATCAGAAAAAGAACAAGCCAAACAAGAAATAATAAATCAGGTTAGCAATGAAAAAATAAAACATGTTTTTGATAAGAGTATTGCACTTGAAATTTCTGAAAAAAAAATAAAACAATTAGAGAAAAATTCAAATATTAAGTCAATTAAAATTGATAAACCTTTTTTCGCGTTTTTGCAAGATTCTGTCCCATTAATTAATGCAAGCACAACTTGGCCAATACAACTAAGCAGTTTTAATATCACTGGGATAAATGAAACAGTTTGTATAATTGATACAGGGGTTGATAGTTCTCATACAGATCTTCAAAATCAAGTGGTTGGAGAATATTGTTTTTGCTCTGCAACAGAGGGTGTGTATCCAAATTGTTGCCCAGATACAACAAATGAGGATAATAACGCAACAGATAATAACGGGCACGGAACACATGTAGCAGGAATTGTTGCAGCATTTGGAGAAATTAATGGAGTTGCAATAGGAGCAAAAATTGCAATGGTGAAAGTTTTAAATTCAACAGGTTCAGGATATAGTTCTGACACTGCCGCCGCAATTGAATGGTGTACAAATAATGTGGAGCTTTACAATATTTCAGTTATAAGTTTGAGTTTAGGAGGAGGCCAATATAATGATTATTGCGACGGAGAAGATGCTACAACCACTAATATAATAAATACAGCTGTTGGAAAAAATATTTCTGTAATTGTCGCAACAGGGAATATAGATGCGGCTTATCCAAATAAATTAGCGGGAATTGCTTCTCCAGCTTGCATAAAAAATTCAACAAGAATATCTGCAACAGATAAACTTGATAGTCCTGCTTTTTATGCATTTAGAAATAAAAATTTTACAGATATTTTTTTTGCTCCTGGAACAAGTATTAATTCAACTTCCACAATTGCCCTTGATGGTTGTGATCTTTATGGAGATTATATGTCTTGTTCAGGAACCTCAATGTCTGCCCCCCATGTCGCAGGAGCTTTCGCAATAATAAGACAATTCTTTAGATTACAAAATAACAAAATTCCGACTTCATCTGAAATTAAAATTCTACTAAATAACACAGGCAAATTAATAGACGACAGTTCTGGAAGCGGACTAAATTTTACAAGAATAGATGTTTACTCGGCTTTACTTTCAATTGATTCTTCACCTCCAACAGTAAATTTAATTTCCCCAGAAGATAATGAATTTAATTTCACACAAAATTTAACTTTCAAATGTTCAGCAAATGATATCCTATTGTCAAATATAACACTCTATGTCTGGAATTCCACAAGCATTTATAATACTACTTTAAGAGATGTTGCTGGTACAAATGCAGAGGCAGAATTTAATTTAACAAATATTCCTGAAGACGAATACCAATGGAACTGTCTTGCCTATGACCATAATAATAATTTTTCTTTTGCTTCTTCTAATTATACTCTAACTTTAAAAAAAATAAACACAATTCTAAATTCACCAACAAACAACACTTTCACAAATCAAGAAACACAAACATTCAACTGCTCTGCACAAACAATTTCTACAAAAGAATTAACAAACATAACTTTTTTTATTTGGAACTCCACAGAATTAATTTACAACACAACACAAAATATCTCTGGCACACAAAATTCAACAACATTCCAGCACAATTTAACATCTCCAATAGAATATCATTGGAATTGCCTAACTTATAATAATGAATCCAATTTTACTTTTGCAACAAATAATAATACTCTAACATATGACATCACTAAACCAAATGTAACATCAGTTCCAAATTTTCCAACAAACGAAACATCAAACTCTGCAACAAAATCTTTTTACTATAATGCAACTGATAATTACGGAATTAATAATTGCAGTCTGATTGTGGATAATGTAGTGAGTTTGACAGATTCTTTAATAAATATTTCTCTAACACAGAATTTTACTAAGATATTTTTACCTGGAACTTACAATTGGCAAATAAATTGCACAGACTTAGCAAATAATATAGAAAATTCTTCAACCCAGAGTTTTATAATCACTGCTCCAGCTGTAGTAACTTCTTCAGAGGGCAGAGGTAGTGGAAGCTCTTCAGTCAAAACATTTGTCGCATCGCCTGAACAAACTTCAACAGGGTACACAAAAGAGTTAGCAAAAAATGACAAAATTAAATTTACAATTCCCAACGAATTATCTGAACAACACACAATCACAACAAATTACGTAGGGATAGATTACGCAGACATAACCATTCAAAGCAATCCAATAAATTTTGTTTTATATATAGGAGAAGAAAAAAAATTAAACCTAACTTCCTCAGAATATTATAATCTTTATATTAAATTAAACTCAATAAAAAATTAAAAGGCGAATCTGACAATTCAAACTATTTATGAGCAGATGATTCAACCCTCCTCTGAAATTCTGAAAAATAAAACTATAACTGGAAAAACTATTGAAGAAAAAGATAAGCCAGAAATTTTCAAAACAGAATCTTTTAAGAATTTTTTAATCATAATACTTATAATCCTTCTTGTCATTATATTAGTAATAAAAAAAAGAAAGAAAAGAAAGGAAGAAAAGAAAAATGAAACCCTTAAAACCAAGCGCACGAGAAAATAAAAGATATCTTTTAGTAGAAGGAAAAAATCTTAAACAAAATATTGAAAAAGCAATTTTAGAATTTATAGGAGTTTTAGGAATGTCACAAGTTGGATTAAGTTTTATAGAAACACACTCACGAGTGTATACCCACAAGGGGCACGAGAACCTGCAAGCAGGCCCCGAAAAATCTTCAAATAAGATTTCTACAAAGGGTAAAAATAATTCTACAATAATTTGCATAAACCGAGAAATGGTTGATTCTGTTCGTGCATCACTTTGTGTCTTCCCCGATAAAATAGAAGTAAAAAAAGTTAGTGGGACTTTGAAAAGTTTAAGAAAATAATTTTTTAATTTTTAATAGTTTATTCCAACTTTTCCAATTCGTTTAATAATTCTTCCACAAGATTTTCTTTCCCCACATTTCTAATTACTTTTCCATTCTTGAAAAGTATGCCTCCGTTTTCTCTTCCTGCGATTCCTATATCTGCCATTTTCGCTTCGTCTGCATTTACAAAGCAACCTAGAATTCCAACTTTTATTGGCTTATCGATTTTTGTTAATTTTTCTTCAACTTCTTTTGCAATTTTTATTACATCTATTTTTGCTCTTGCGCATGTAGGGCAAGAAATCAATATAGCCCCCTTTCTTAATTTAAGTGATTTTAAAATAGAATATCCTGCAAAAATTTCTTTTTTAGGGTCAGCACTTAATGAAACTCTAATAGTATCCCCAATACCCTCTAATAACAATGCACCAATACCAATACTTGATTTAATTATTCCTCCTTTTTCTGTCCCTGATTCTGTAATTCCTAGGTGTAAAGGATAATTTGATTTTTCGGAAAATAATTTATTAGCTCCTATAGTCTCAAAAATATCTGAAGATTTTAAAGAAACAATAATATTATGAAAATTAAGATCTTCGCAAATTTTAATAGTTTCTAAAGCAGATTCAACTATGGCTTTAGGGCTTGAACCAAATTTTTCCATAATTTTTTTTGGCAAAGAACCTATATTAATTCCAATTCTTATTGGAATCTTTTTATTTTTTGCCTCTTTAATTATTATTTTTAATTTATCTTCTGAGATATTTCCTGGATTGATTCTTATCTTATCTATACCCTGTTTTATACATTCTAATGCTAAAGCATAATCATAATGAATATCTGTAACAAGAGGGATATTTATTTGTTTTTTAATTTTATTTATTTGTTTTGCAGATTCAATATCTGGAACAGCGATTCTAATGATCTCACAACCTACTGACTCTAATTCAAGAATTTGTTTAACTGTAGAATCTACATCACTAGTTTTTGTATTACACATTGATTGAACTCTTATAGGATTATTTCCTCCAATTTTGAGATTACCAATTTTTACTTCTTTTGTTTTTTTTCTTTGAATCATGTATCTAATTTAATATAAGTCTTTAAATTATTTATTCAGTTTCATCACCATTAAAAATCAAAAAGGTTTCAGGAACTTTGAAAAGTTTAAGAAAATAAGTGAATATTTAAAAGGAGTGAGTCGTTTAGAGTTTTATGAAAGAGGGAGCAGGAGAACTATTAAAAACAGTCGGCAAGACTAATGGAGTTTTTTATTGGTTATCTTTGGTGATATCTACATTTCTGATTATAAATATTGTTTTTGATCCTTTTGAATTTTTAATAGCATTTGGAACGGGAATTTTTTCTTCAATAGCACTGATATTCTATTTATTTATGCCTGATTCGTTTATTTTCCAAATAGATTCATTTTTATATATGATCTTTTTAAGTATAGCTTCGTACCCTTTCTTATTTTATTTTTTATATAAAAAAAGCAAGAAAAAAATTTATCCTATTCATTTCTTATGGTTCATAAATTTTGTTTTATTAGCAATAGCTACTATAACTTGGACTCTTTATGTAATTTATGGATGTGTATTTAAAGGTGAAGGTAGTATGGGATGTGTATTGCCGATTGTAACTATCCCCATAATTATCATTTCAAGTCTTGTCGCATACTTCTTTTATTACAAATCTGAAGGACTTAAATAAATCTGTGAAATGTTGAAAAGTTTAAGAAAATAATTTTTTAATTCTTGTAACAAAATCAATAAAAATTGTGAAATAGATTAATAAAATAAACACTTTCATTATATTGTATTTAAATAAAACTTCAGAAATTATCTTTATATCTGGGAAAATAAAAAAATAAAATATTAATGCTAAAATTAACCACAAAAACGAACTATAAATTGAAACAAGTCCTTTATAATTATAACTCCAATTATAATCCCAAAGTTTTATACCATTTTTTAAGAAAATAATTCCAATTACAAATTCAAGTAAAGTTATAGAAATCAAGAACAATAAAATTCTATAAAATAAATTTATATCTAAATATGAAATTAACAGAACAATAACAGCCCCAAATCCATAAATTGGCAAATAAATTCCTTTTAAAAATCCTCTATTTGTAAATTGCTTATTAATAATTCCAGTTCTTATTGTTTCAAATATCCAACCAAAAAAACTTCCAATAAGAAAAACCAAAATCATTTCTTGAATTATCATGGATAGATATATAATTGGATGTTTTAATTACTTTTCATAACATCCCGAAAATTTTATAAACACTTTTAACCGCATTTTTTCAGAGAAAAATAAAGAATTAAACATATTATAAAGCTTTTATAAAAATATAAAATGGATATGCCAATAGACATACAGCACCAACAGATGGGTTATGACAGAACTGCAACAATGTTCTCTCCAGAGGGACATTTGCTTCAAGTTGAATATGCAGAAAAAACAGTGAGATTAGGCCCACTAAGCATTGGAATGGTTTGCACAGACGGAGTTTTTATAATCGCTGATAAAAGAATAAAAGATAAATTAATCGTACAAAAATCTGCAATAAAAATCCACGAAGTTGATTCTCATATTATATCAAGTGTTGCAGGAATTGTTTCAGATTCAAGAGTTTTAATAGAAAAAGCACAAGTCTTAGCACAACAGCACAGATTAACTTACGACTCCCCAGCACCAACAGAATCAATAACAAAAGATATAGCTGACATAAAACAATATTTTAGCCAATATGGAGGAGCACGCCCTTTTGGTGTTTCATTAATGATAGCAGGAATAACAAATAAAAAACCCGAACTTTTCATAAGCGATGTTACAGGAAGCTATTTATCTTACCACGCAAACGCAATCGGAGAAAACGACGAAAAAGCAAAAGAACTTTTAAGGGAACACTATAAACAAACTTTAACAATAAAAGAAGGAATAAAACTTACATTAGATATTTTCAAAGAAATTAAAGGAGACGATTTTCATATAAGTAAACTTGAACTTGCTTATATTAATAAGGAAGATGAAAAATTAAAAAGATTAGAAGGCAATAAAATAGAAGAATTAAAATGACAAAATCAATAAAAAAAGATTACATAGTGGTAGGGTTAGGATATGATGGAAACGAGGGAGTTTTAATTATGCAAAATCCAAATGAAAATCAATTACCTTCCTATGGGGTTGGAGTTACGGCTCAAAGATTATATTCAAAAAAACCAAAAAATAGTGATATTCAAAAAGCAGTTGAAGAATTTTTTAGTGGGGGAAATTTATAAAATGACAAGAGATAAATTCACACTAATTACAACAAAAACAAAAGAAGGAGATATTAAGCATAGCTATGCTGGATATAGAAATGTCAACGCCTGCGAGAGTGAGCCTATAATGGAAAATTTTGGAAATGTCTATGACGGATTAGCAAGACAATATGAACATAAGCATACAGAATTATTATCGTCTTATAATGAAGGAAAAATAATAACTAAATTTAAAGGTCCAAAAATTGGAGGAAATCTTTTGCAAAGATGCTTCGGAGCAATAGTTGCAGAAGTTCAGAGGATTCAAGACGGAGTATAAAATGGCACAAACATTAGCACGATTAAAAAGAGCAGGAAAACATTTTGAAATTAAAGTTGATTTAGACGATGCTTTAAGGTTAAGAAAAGGAGAGTCTGATTTTCTTGAAGTAGAAGGAGACATGATTTTTACTGACGCTAAAAAAGGAGAACGAGCTTCAACTCAAGATTTAGAGTTAGCATTTGACACAACAGATATAAATGAAATTGCAAAAAAAATTGTAAAAAACGGCGAAGTTCAGACAACACAAGCTCATAGAGATTCAGAACAAGAGAAAAAATTCAAGCAAGTTGTAGATTTTTTGGCAACAAACGCAATTGATTCTAAAACAGGCAATCCACACACAGCCGAAAGAATTAAAAACGCTTTAGAACAATCTCATATAAACATAAAGAATATTCCAATAGAAAATCAAATTAAAGATATTCTTGACAAAATAAGTGCAGTTATTCCAATAAAACTTGATACTAAAAAAGTCAAAGTTACAATACCTGCGATTCACACAGGAAAAGCATACGGAGTAATAACCCAATACAAAGAAAGCGAAAACTGGCTCCCTAACGGGGACATTGAAGTAATTGTCGCGGTTCCTTCGGGGATCATAATTGACTTTTACGAAAAACTAAATAATATCACGCACGGAAGTGCGCTAACAGAAGAAATCAAAGAAGAATAAAATGGAACAAGAGATAAAAACACAGTACTTAGAAAACAAAGAAGACTTAGGAGCACTTTTTGAAGATAAAGATTTTGTTAATGTTGCATTAAAAGATGGATATCAGGACCCAGCATTATTTTGTAAGTGGGAGACTGATATAGATGATTGGTATAATGGATTAACAATCTTAAGAAAAAATGGGGATAATTTTCATTCTTATTGGATTAGCAATAGATATCTTTCAATAAAAGATGGAGTTATTTCTGAAGATACAACTCCTCATGTTGGAGGCTTCCAATTATCAAGTAAGACAAGTTTTGATTATAACTCATTAAAAGATATGTATACGAATGCAGAAAAATTAAACACTCTTGCTGAAGGAAATTAAAAATGACAGAAAGAAAAATAGTAATACCTGGTGAAGAAATCGCAAAAGGCGACGACTTTTTACCTGGAGAAAACACAGAAAAACAAGGAGATTCAATAATTGCACTAAAATACGGATTAGCAGAAGAATCAAACAAACTAATGAGAATAATTCCTTTGTCAGGAGTTTATCATCCACGAAGAGGAAACTCTGTAATTGGAAAAGTTATAATGATAACTTTCAACGGATGGGTAATTGACATCGGCGCAGCAGACAATGCATTTTTATCTTTAATGGAAGTCCCGAGATTTGTAAACAAAGACCAACTTGAAGAAGTATTACAAATCGGCGATATGGTAACAGCAAAAATCTGGGCAATAAACAAGCGAGGAATTGATTTAAGTATAAAACAAAGAGGATTAGGAAGAATAGATGAAGGAATAATAATGAAAATAAATCCAAATAAAGTTCCAAGAATAATTGGAAAAGAAGGAAGCATGATAAAAATGGTAAAAGACGAGACAGGATGTAACATCACAGTTGGACAAAACGGATTCATTTGGTTAAAAGGTGACAAAATAGAAAATGAATTATTTGCAAAAAAAGCAATCCAATTCATAGAATCAAAATCATTTGTAAGCGGTTTGACAGAAGAAGTTCAAAAATGGTTTGAGGGGGAGAAAAAATAAAATGGCAAAAGAATTCATAAGAGACGACGGAAGAAAGTTTGATGAAATTAGACCAATGAAAGCAAAAGTTGGAATTATTCCTAGTGCTGATGGTTCTGCTATGTTTCAATTCGGAGATACAATTGCTATTGCTTCAGTTCGTGGACCTAAAAAAATGCACCCACAACATTCTCAAAATCCTGAGAAAGGAACTTTAAGATGTAATTATAGTATGATGAGTTTTTCAGTAGAAGACAGAATTCGTCCAGGACCAAGCCGAAGAAGCACTGAAATTAGCAAAATCACAGAGTGGGCATTAGAACCAGTTTTAATGATTGATGATTATCCTAATCAAGTTATAGATGTACACATTCACATTATTCAAGCAAGTGCATCAACTCGTTGCGCAGGAATTAATGCAGCAGCAATGGCATTAGCACACGCAGGCATACCAATGAAAGATATAGTTTCAAGTATTGCAGTAGGAAAAATAGACAAACAATTAGTTGTTGATGTAAATAAATTTGAAGATTCTGTATTTGACGAAGGTGAAGGAGCAACAGATATGCCATTTACTTTCACAAGCAACGGAAAAATAACTCATTTACAATTAGACGGAAAAATAACAAAAGAACAATTCAAAGAAGTAATGAATTTAGCACAAGAAGGAGCAAAAAAAGTTTACGAAGTTCAAAAACAAGCATTAAAAGATTCAATTGGAGGAGAAAAATAAGATGAATAATAAATGTGAGTATTACGAAAGATGTAGAAGAGAAAATAAAGAATTAAAAAATAATCTTATTAGTGAGGAGATCTCTAAAAGATTAAAAAATCCAATATCTTATGAATGTCTTTTTAATCAAGAATATATTGCTGAATGCCCGGTAGTAGAGGAGATTAAAAAATAAAATGGAAACAATGACAACACCAAACATTACAGGAGAAAGAATAAAGAAATATTTAGCAGAAGGAAAAAGATTTGATTCAAGAACTCCTTTTCAATTTAGAGATATTATAATTGAACAAAAAGTTTCAAAAAACGCAGAAGGTTCTGTTAGAGTTAAACTAGGAAAAACAGAAGTTTTAGTTGGTGTTAAAATGGGGGTGTCAACACCTTATGCAGACTCTCCAGATAAAGGAACAATGATGGTAACTTCTGAATTACTTCCTTTAAGTTCTCCGAGATTTGAATACGGCCCACCAAGATTCCCTGCAATTGAACTCGCAAGATTAGTTGATAGAGCAATCAGAGAAAGCAAGTTTATACAATTTGATAAATTATGTATTAAAGAGGGAGAAAAAGTTTGGACTGTTTTTATAGATATTTATACAATTAACGACGATGGAAATTTACAAGATGCTGCGTCAATTGGAGCATTAGCTGCTTTGAAAAATGCAAAAATGCCTAAGTACGATGAGGAGGAAGAAAAAGTTCTTTACGGAGAATGGACAGAAGATTCCCTTCCAGTTGCTAAAGAATTACCAATATCAATGACATTCCATAGAATAGGAAATAATTTTATAATTGACCCAACACGACAAGAAGAAGATGTTTCAGAAGTTAGATTAACTGTTGGAAGCACAGCAGGAATGATTTCATCAATGCAAAAAGGAAATTTAAAAACTTTGAGCATGGAAGATTTAAATATTATCTTAGATAATGTAGAAAGTGTAAGAAAAACTATTGCTAGCGCAATTGAGAAAATAAAATGAATTCACAAGATTTCACAAGATACGAAAGAGCAAGAATTCTTGGAGCAAGAGCTTTGCAAATCGCAATGAACGCACCTTTGTTAATAAAAATTAGTCAAGACGATTTAGAAAAAATAAAATTTGATGCATTAAAAATAGCAGAAACAGAACTTAACTCAAATGTTTTACCAATTTCAATAAAAAAACCTTTTCCTCAAAGAAAAAAAGAAAAACTAAAAAGAATTAAGGAACAAGTTGTTAGTGACGAAAAAATTAAAGAAATTGAAGCTAAAGAAGAAGAAGAAATAGCAAAAAGCGGAGAAATAATGCAACTTGCAAATCCAGAAGAAGAAAGCGAATCAGAAGAGTCAAGTGCAAGTAACGATATTGAATAATTCTAAATCCAAATCTTAATAAAATCTTGAACTTTCTTTAATTTATTGCAGATTTTTAATTAAAAATCTTTATACTCGCAATTATTGAAATGCTCGCCCTTTGGGATTATTTTTGCAAAATCCTTAAATAGTTTATTTACAAAATTAATTTATGATAATAAAGAGTGTGTCAGCCAAATCTATTTTAGATTCTCGCAAAGAAAAAACAATATTTATTTCAATTAAAACAAACCTTGGAAAATTTTCTGCAAGTGCACCAAATGGAAAATCCACTGGAAAATTCTCAACAAAAATTTACAAAAAGTCTTTAGAACAAGACATTGAAACAATTAAAAAATTCAGTGAATATTTTTCAAATGAAATCTTAGAAAAGTTTGAAGATTTACGAAGAATTGAAGATATTCTTGACAATCATGTTGGAGCTAATACACTTTTTGCTTTAGAATCAGCAACATTAAAAGCAATTGCAAAAGAACAAAAAAAAGAAATATGGGAGATTATTTATTCTTCACATGACTTCTCTGCTAAAGCAAAGAATCCTAAAAAACTTCCACGTTTAGTTGGTAATTGTATTGGGGGTGGAAAACATGCAGAAACTATTGATGGAAAAAAACCAGACTTCCAAGAATTTTTATTAATCCCAGATTCACACTCAGTTATTCAAGCCTTAAATACAAATAAATTTATAAAAATAAAATCTGGACAAAATTTAAAAACATTTGACAGCAAATTCAAAAATACAAAAAGTGATGAAGATGCATGGATGACATCTCTTGACGATAAATCTGTTTTAGAAGTCTTAAAAAATTCAATAAAACCAAAAACTAATTTAGGTTTAGATATTGCGTCCTCAAGTTTTTACAGACGAAAAAAATATCATTATAAAAATCCAAAACTTGACAGAACACCAGAAGAACAATTCAACTATCTTTCTAATCTAATAAAAAATTTTAATTTATTTTATCTTGAAGATCCTTTTGAAGAAAATAATTTTGAAAATTTTACAAAACTCTTGAAAAAATTTCCAGATAAATTAATTGTTGGAGATGATTTAACAGTTACAAATTATAAACGATTAGAAAAAGCAATAAACGAAAAAAGCATAAACACAATAATTGTAAAACCAAACCAAAACGGTTCATTAATTGAAGTCAAGCGTGTTTGCGAATTAGCAAAAAAACACAATATAAAAATTGTTTTTTCTCATAGAAGTGGAGAGACAAAAGAAAATATTTTAGCAGATTTAGCATTTGGATTTCAAGCAGATTTCTTTAAATGTGGAATAACTGGAGATGAAAGAGAATCAAAGTTAAATAGATTAATTGAGATTGAGAAAGGTTTGAAATGATTTTTAAGAGTATAGCCCCACCTAAACCTTATAAGAATATATTTTCAACAAATTCATTTGGAGAAAAGATTAAAAATGCTTTTTTCCTAATTTAGTTATGAAAAAAAGTGTTGTGTTTGGTATTTTTTTTATCTTCATTTGTTTTAGCTTTATATCTGCTTTTTCATTTGATGATTTATTTGGAAAGATTACTGGGAAAGCTATAGGAGGTGCTACTGAAATTCGTAGCTGGAATGATTTGCAAAATATGAAAAATGATTTAGACGGGGATTATGTTTTAATGAATAATTTAGACGAAAATTCTTTTGGTTATCAAAATTATAATAGTGGACTTGGATTTGAACCTATTGGTTTTGGGAATTGTAATGGTGCCGATAATTTTAAAGGAAGTTTTGACGGCAAAGATTATACTATCAAGGGACTTTATATCAATAGACCAACAAATTCAGATGTAGGTTTATTTGGCTGTATATGGACTAATACAACTATAAAAAATTTCAATCTTGAGGAAATTAGAATAATTGGAAATAATTATGTGGGAGGAGTTGTAGGAAATACTTATGGGATAAATAATAGTCTCTTGGATATTTCTGTTTCTGGAAATGTTTCTGGAAATGATTCTATTGGAGGGGCTGTGGGATATTTAGCTGAAGGGAATCTTGCATATAGGATTTCTGCTAATGGGAATGTACTGGGAGAAGAGAATGTCGGAGGGCTTGTAGGACATTTGTCAGGATTTCTTATTGAGTCTATTTATAGTGGCAATGTAGACGGAAATCAGAAGATAGGAGGATTAGTAGGTTATAGTAATGGGGATGTTAGTCTTTCTTCTGTAAAAGGTATTGTATCTGGTAGTAGTAGGGTGGGGGGATTAGTTGGTGTATCTGCTTCTGATATTTCTTATTCTAATTTTAATGGGCAAATAAATGGAGGTGATGAAATAGGTGGACTAATTGGATACTCTTTTGTTGGTAGTAAAATTACCAATTCCTATTCAAGAGGAGAGATTAATGGAAGTGGAAATTATGTTGGTGGACTAATTGGATTTAGTTTTTCTAATTTATCAGATTCATATCATGTAGGAGGTGTAGGCGGAAGTAATTATGTTGGTGGATTAATTGGACAGAATCAAGGAGATAAGGTTATCAATTCTTACTCAAATGGAAAAGTTAATGGGAGCGGAAATTATGTTGGAGGTCTTGTTGGAATTAATAAAGGAATTATTGATAGATCATATTTTTCTGGAAATGTTTATGGAAATAATTATGTAGGTGGATTGATTGGGGAAAATAATGAAAGGTTAACTTTAGTATCTGCACAAGGAGATTTTGAAGGCAATAATTATGTTGGAGGGTTAATAGGTAATAATACTAATAGAGTTTTTTATTCATATGTCATAGGGGATGTAAATGGGTTAAATGATGTCGGAGGGCTGATAGGGAATAATATTGGGAGTATAAATAATTCTTATGCAGAAATAAATATTATAGGCACTAATAATATTGGAGGACTTGTAGGTTACAATAGAGGAATTATAAAAGATGTGTTTGTGAGTGGTCGTGCAAATGGGGTTGCAAATATCGGAGGACTTGTAGGGGAGAATAATGCAGATATAAGTAATGTTTATTCAAATGTTTATACAAATGGAACTACAAAAATTGGAGGACTCATAGGAAAGAATAATGCAGGAGCGATTAAAGATGTGTTTGCTATTGGAAACGTAAAAGGAACAAATTTTATAGGGGGATTGATTGGTTCTTTTGTCGGAGGTTCTGTTAATAATCTTTATTTATATTGGGATACTTCTTTTGGAGATTTAGATTACTGTTTGAAGATTAATAATGAGATTGATATTAATTGTACTGTCCGACCCAATGATTTAAATTATTTTAAGGGAAATGTTTCTTTAAGAGAGCCTATGATAAATTGGGATTTTATTAATATTTGGAAAGAAGTGGATACAAACTATCCTGTATTAAAATTTTATACTACTTTACCTGCTGGAAGTGTAATTACCTCTCCCTATCCAACTTCTACTTGCAGTTCTTCTGATTTAAGTGCATGCAATGATGAGAGCTCTTGTCAAGATAATAGTGGATTTTGGTATGGAAATGACTGTTATTCAGAGAGTCAGAGAGATGAAGGAGATGAAGATGAAGAATACGAAGAATTAGATTATACTAGTGCTAGGTTTTGGGAGTTAACTGAAAGAAGAGACACAAGGGAGTTTTATGTGGGTGAAAAAATTAATATGAAATTAGATGAAAGACAAAGAGTGAGGATTAAGTTTGATAATGATGTGCATTACGTAGGAGTTGTTGAGCTTAGTGGAAGGTGGGCAGTAATAAGTGTTGCAAGTGATCCTCAAAAAGTTCAATTTTTTCTTGGAGATGAAAAAATGTTTGACGTTGATGGGGATGGAATTGGAGATTTATCTATTGAATTAGAGTCAATTAGGAGTGATTATGCAAGTGTGATTGTTAAAAGAGTTTCTAAGAGAATGCCTATAAGAGATGTTGGCGGAGACACTGAAGAAGCTGATTTAGGATATGCTGATGTTCCAAGCGAGTATGGTGTAAAAGATTTCGTAATATTTATATTGGGTTCATTAATTGTTCTTATGATACTTTATGCAATAATGGGAAAAAAGAAGATTCAAAAGTTAGAGTGGTGAGAACAATTTGGTTGGTATAAAGTTCATATCTATTTTTATTATTCCTCTAATTAGATGGCTAATAAAATCTTTAAAATAATTCTAATACCGATACTTTGGAGGCACTCAGTTTAAAGTAGTTGTGTTGAGAAATTGATAACAAAATTTATAAGTTTCAATAATTTGATAAACTTATGGAAGCACAAATTAATCTTCAAGAAATAATGGAAAAATTAGTTCAACTTCAAGAAGATGTTAATTTTATTAAATGCAATATGGTTAATCCTGATTGTATTCTTGATGAGGATGACCTTGAAGCGTTAAAATTAGCTAGAGAGGAGTATAAGAATGGAGAGACAATATCTCATGAAGAATTAATAAAAGAACTTGGACTATGAAATTTGAATTAGATTATTCAAAAAGTTCAAAGAAATTTCTTAGGAAATCTGAAAAAGAATTATTGTTAAGGATTTTTAATAAATTGGAAAAACTAAAAGAAAATCCTGTTCCTTCTGATGCTAAAAGAATTGAAGGTTCTAAAGAACTAACTTTTAGAATAAGAATTGGAAAATATAGAATTCTTTATGAAGTTAATAATAACAAGAAAGTTGTTCTTGTTTCAAAGATTGATAATCGTGAAAAAGTTTATTAAAATAATTAATCACTTCTTATATCTAATCGCAGCCTCAATTAGTCCCTTGAATAATGGGGCAGGATTTAATAAACTACTTTTTAATTCAGGGTGTGCTTGTGTTCCCACAAAATAAGGATGGTTTTTGAGTTCTATGAATTCTACAAGGCTGTTGTCCGGAGACATCCCTGAAAAAACCAAACCATTTTGCTGTAGCAATTCATGATAATCTTGGTTTACTTCATATCTATGTCTATGACGTTCAGAAACTTCTGTTGAATTGTAAAGTGTGTGAATTTTTGTGTCTTCTTTAATTTTTGCAAGACAAGAACCCAATCTCATTGTTCCGCCTTTGCCACTAATATTTTTTTGACTTTCTAATATATGAATTACAGGATGTTCAGTGTTAGAATTTACTTCAGTAGTATTAGAATCTTTTAATCCACAAACATTTCTCGCAAAATCAATTACTGCCATTTGCAAACCATAACAAATTCCAAGAAACGGAACTTTATTTTCCCTACAATATTCTACTACTTTTATTTTCCCTTCTGTTCCTCTTGAACCAAATCCTCCTGGAACTATAACTCCTGACACACAATTTAAATCTATTTTATTTTCATTACTTGTATCAATCCACTTTAAATTTATTTTTACTGAAAAATGCGAGGCACAATGATTAAGTGCTTCAATTATACTTGCATAAGAGTCTTCAAGAAGAGTATATTTCCCTGCAATAGCAATTGTTATGTGCTCTTTAGGATTTTCTCTTTTCCTTATAAGTTCTGCCCAAGTATCTAAATTAGATTTTATAGGAATATTTAATTTTCTTGCTAATAATTGGGAAATTCCTTGTTCTTCAAATACCAATGGAATTTTTGAAACATCATCCACATCAATACCAGTGATTACTTTTTCAGGGTCAAGCCCACTTGATTTTGCAATTTTGTTTCTAACATTTTTATTTAACATTTCACTACATCTTGCAATAATAATATCTGGTTCAATGCCTCTTTGCCTAAGAAGACTAATGCTTTGTTGCGTGGGCTTTGATTTTTGCTCATCAACCCCATAAGGAATAGGAACATAAGTTAAATGAATATACACGACATTTTCTTTCCCCACAGTCTGCGATAAATTTTTTACAGCATCAATATATAATTCGTTTTCCATATCTCCAACTGTTCCACCTATTTCTATTAATACAATTTCAGTTTTACTTTCTTCACCAATTTTTATGAAATGATTTTTTATAAAATTTGAAACATGGGGAATCATTTGAACTGTCTGCCCTAAATAATCTCCTCTTCGTTCTTTGATTCTTATTTCTCTAAACACTTTTCCCATTGTAAGATTCCATTCAGATTTACAATTTACTCCGATAAATCTTTCATAATGTCCAAAATCCATATCAACTTCTCCACCGTCGTCAAGAACAAAGACTTCTCCGTGTTCTGTGGGGTTCATTGTTCCAGGGTCAACATTGAGATATCCGTCACATTTGATTGGAATGACTTTATAATTTTTTGATAAAATTGTCCCGATACTTGCAAGAGCTATTCCTTTTCCAAGACCAGAAAGCACACCTCCTGTTATCACCACGTATTTTCTTTGCATATTTAATTTTTGATTGTTGAACTTTTAAAAATTGCTGTTGTCCAATAATATATTTAATTAATTAAAATAATCCACAAAAAGTTTTATAAACCATTTCTTCTCCAATTTCTTATGACTAATAAAGAAAATAATACAAAAGAAAAAATAGAAATTAAAGAAGATATTCAAGAAGAATTTACTGAAGAATTAGAAAAAAAAGAAAATTCTAAAGAAGATAATGATTTAAAAAAAGCTGCTGAAAAAGAATCTTTAGCAACAGAAGAACCAAAAAAAGAATTATCTTTAGAAGAAAAAAAGAAAGCTCTTTTAGAAAAAGTAAAAAAACTAAAATCAAAAGTTGATGTTACTGAAACTTCTGAAGAATTAAAAGAGCAAGTTAAAATTAAGAAAAGGGATGATATGCTTATACCTTTAGATGAATATGTTAAAGCAGGAATTTATCTTGGAACAAAAGTCGTAACCCCTGACATGAAACCTTTTATTTACAGAAGAAGAGCAGACGGATTGGCAATTTTTAATACAGATTTAATTGACGAAAAAATCAAAGAAGCAATTGAATACTTGAATAAATTTAATGCAGAAGACGTGGTTCTTGTTTGCAAAAGACAAGCAGGTTGGAAGGGAGCATTGATGTTTTCAGAATTAACAGGCATTAGAGTTTTCACAAAAAAATATCCTGCAGGAATTTTAACAAACACAAATCTTGAAGATTTCTTTGAAAACGAACTAACAATTGTAACAGATTCATGGTTAGACAAAAACGCATTAAACGATACACTAAATGTAAAGAAAAAAGTCTTGATGATTTGCGACACAAACAACTTTTCAAAAGGAGCAGACAAAGTGATAATTGGGAACAATAAGCATCACAAATCTTTAGGTGTAATATTTTATCTTTTAACAAGAGGATTTTGTAAAGTAAAAAAGATTGATGCGAAGATACCTGAGTTGGACTGGTGGGTAGAAGAGTCTAATTGATTTTGTTTCTTTTTGATTTATACTTCGTTATTTCCTTCCTCACATAGACAACTATGCTACTGAAGAAAAGTGCCTCGTCTAAACGCAAAAATAATTCAAAATTTGGGAAAGAGTAAGAGAAAGAATAATTACAATAAGTTTTTATATAATAAATAATTTAAATTTTTAATGGAAAAGCAGTATAAAAGTTTAGGTGAGTTGGTTAAAAAATCTGGAGTTATTGGAGCTGTGAGATACAAATTTCTTGAAATGAGAGATCGAAGTAAAGTTTTTAATCATATTTGCATGAATCCTTCACCCCAGCCTTTAATGACAACGGCGTATAATGGAAACTATGTTGCAGCTTGGGATGATATGGGAATACTTGTTTATTTTAATCCAAATCCAAATTATCCCGAGGATGCTTATGGTTCAATTAAGTTAGGAAAAGATGGAACTTATTCTCTTGTAAAATTGACTGAAAAAGAGATTAATAAAAAAATTCCAATAAATTTTGCCAATAAAATTCATGCAATTGGTGGGACAGATCATTCTCGAACTAAAACTAATCAATCTTCATAAACAGCCAATTCTTTTTCTCACCACCAAGTTTAGCATTAACTAAAACATATTTCCCTTTCAATTTTTTTCCAAAAATTTCAAATTCAATTTTTTTGCCCTTAGTAAAAATATCTTTTTGGATATTTTTCTGGGTACGCCCTTGGGTGCTTAATTCATCATCAATCAGTTCATAAGTCCCTTTGTCCCAAATTTTTACTGTTCCTTTTCCATAACCCTCTTTAATTTCTCCTTCAAATTTCGCGTAACTAATTGGATGGTCCTCTACTTGAATAGCAAGTCGTTTAATCTTTTTTACCTTTGGTGGAACTTTTGGCAAAGCCCAACTTTTTAAAACACCGTTCATCTCAAGACGTAAATCCCAATGCAAATGAGAAGCATTGTGCTCTTGAATTACATATTTTGGCATAAATAATTAAGTAAATTAAAATTTATAAAATCTCCGTCGCCAAACTATAATTTTTCTAACCAAACATTTATATACCTAATTTTTCTGGATTAATTATTAACTAAGATGAGTGCCTTATTTAAATCATGTTTAACCTTGAATTAAGGTATGATGCAGTAGCAGTCATAGTTGTAGTTCTAAAAAAATTATAATACAGCCAATAGTTAGGATTTGTGTGAAGTGATTTGTTTTCTTATAGACAAATTGCGCAATAAAGAATTTTATTTTAATAATTTTCGCACCAAATGGTGTACCCTGAAAAATCTTGAAAAGATTTTTACTAAGGGCAATATTGTTAAATCCAGTTGATCCTGCTGGCGGCTGCGGCTTTCTGGTTTGCAGTTAGACATGCAAGTTTTTTTGTTGATTCTTCGGAATTAGTAAAAGGCGAACTGCTCAGTAACACGTAGCTAACCTACCCTTAAGTCAAGGATAACCTCGGGAAACTGAGGGTAATACTTGATAGGAGATTTACCCTGGAATGATGAATCTCTCAAATTAGAGCTTAAGGATGGGGCTGCGGCGGATTAGGTTGTTGGCGGGGTAATAGCCCACCAAGCCAAAGATCCGTAAGGGCTCTTAGCGGAGAGGCCCTGAGAGGGAATCTGAGATACTATTCCCAGCCCCACGGGGTGCAGCAGTTAGGAATAATCTACAATGCGCGTAAGCGTGATAGTTTGAGCCAGAGTGCTTTTCAATTAGAAAAGCTTTTGTGAAATGTAAAAAGTTTCACGAATAAGGACTGGGTAAGACGAGTGCCAGCCGCCGCGGTAATACTCGCGGTCCGAGTCGCAGCCATTTTTATTGGGTCTAAAACATCCGTAGCTTGTTTAGTAAGTCTCTTGTGAAATTTTATATCTCAAATATAAAGCGTGCAAGAGATACTACTAAGCTAGAGACTGGGAGACGTAAGAAGTATGTTTAAAGTAGCGGTTAAATGTGTTAATCTTAAACAGACTAACAAGAGCGAAGGCATCTTACGAGAACAGTTCTGACAGTCAGGGATGAAGGCTAGGGGCGCAAATGGGATTAGATACCCCAGTAGTCCTAGCAGTAAACACTGCACACTAAACATCGGGACCTCTTCGTGAGGTTTCGGTGCTGAAGGGAAGCCGGAGAGTGTGCTACCTGGGAAGTATAGTCGCAAGGCCGAAACTTAAAGGAATTGGCGGGGAGACACTACAACGGGTGACGCGTGCGGTTCAATTTAACTACACACAGAAAATCTCACCAGGAGCGACAGCAGAATGAAGGTCAGTCTAAAGGGCTTACCTGACACGCTGAGAGGAGCTGCATGGCCGACGTCAGCCTGTGCCGTGAGGTGACCTGTTAAATCAGGTAACAGGCAAGACCCTAATGTATATTTATATTCTATATACAGATTGCCTTGGTAACGAGGATGAAAGTTAGGGCCACGTTAGGTCTGTATAGCCCGAATCCCCTGGGCAACACGCGCGCGTCAATGGTGAATACAACGAGATGCAACTCCGAAAGGAGAAGCCAATCTCTTAAAGTTCATCCCAGTTTAGATTGAGGTTTGTAACTCAGCCTCATGACAATGGAATCCGTAGTAATCGTTTGTCATCAACGAACGGTGAATATGTCACTGTCTCTTGCACACACTGCCCGTCAAACCAACCGAGTTTATTTATGATGAAACTTTTAGAAGGAGAATCTTGGGTAGACAAGGTAGGTTAAGTCGTCACAAGGTATCTGTAGGGGAACCTGCAGATGGATCACCTCCTATATTATATTATTATAATCTTGAATTACAGTTATGCTGCTTTACTGCTACAGAAAAAATTTAAAAACCGACGAGGGTTAGAAATAATCATTGGGCCCATAGTCTAATGGTAGAATACTTCCCTTGCACGGAAGAGACCCGTGTTCGATTCACGGTGGGTCCATATAATTTTTTCTGTAAAACTTAGTTAATAACATTCAAACAAAATAAAATGGAAACAATAGAAGATGACCTCAGTTACAGACAAATTAAACTTAGTGGAACAAGTAGTTTCAGAAGAAGATGTTCCGAGCATCATACGCACACATTATAAGAGAGTTAAAAAAGAAACAAATGGAAATTTTGTTTCAGCAATGTATGCTATAACTGATGGGAAAATAAAATGGGTATCTGTTCAAAGGAATGGATGTCCAATAACAATTACTGTAAAAAGTAATTATCTAAAGGAATTTGATAGTATTATTGGGAATGCAAATTATGTTGAAAGAAAATTTGTAGAAAATATTTCAAATGGAGATTTTGAAAAATATAAACTATTTAAATTCACAAAATAATCACAAATCATATTCACTCATAATCTTAAGGTTGTGAACGTGAAACCGACGAGAAATTGTCTTGGTTCCAAAAGAAATTTCGGAATCAATTTGAGAAATACAAAACACACTAGGTGTTTCGTAACTTCGCGATTTTCGGCAGAGGCAATTAAAAAAATCGCCTCACCGCAAAGGAAGGGAAGTTTAAAAGAAACCGCTTAGGTGTCTTTTATATTCAATGAAATAAGCAGGAGAAGAAATTTCCACACACAAAACTAAATTTTATAATTTAGATGGCGTATGTAAAAAAGAAAAATATACTACTATATACTGTTAGACGGATAGCTTGGTTTTGGTTACGATGAAAGACGTGGCAAGCTGCGATAAGCTCAAGCGAGGTGCATGCAACCTTTGAACTTGAGATTTCTGATTATTCCGAGAGGAAAGATTACACTGGGAATTGAAACATCTTAGTACCAGTAGGAAAAGAAAACAAAAGTGATACCCTTATTAGCAGAGAGCGAAAAGGGCACAGGGCAAGCTGAATCTTCTTTAGAAATAGAGATAGAGATGTGGTGAGGTAAATTACTAAGTTCGTGATTCAAAGTTTTCTGGAAAGAAACACCTTAGAGGGTAATAGTCCCGTAGAAGAAGCGAATACATAATTCCTTAAAAGAGTAGGGCTTCCTGGATTGGAGGTCTGAATATGGGAGGATTAACTCCCAACCCTAAATAAAACCAAAGTCCGATAGCGCACTAGTACCGCGAGGGAAAGCTGAAAAGTACTCTTAACAGAGGGTTAAAAGACTTGAAATCTAACAGTTACAATTTGTTACTGCTCTTAAGAATTTATTCAAAGGGTTGTAACGTACGTTTCGAAAAACGGGCCAGGGAGTTTTTTCATGTGGCGAGGCTAATTGTATTTTACAAGTAACCAAAGCGAGAGCAAGTCTGAAAAGGCGTTAGTCACGTGGATAAGACCTGAAGCCAGATGATCTATATATGAGCAAGCTGAAGTCTTTTGAAAGGAGGATGGAGGGCTGAACCGGTGTTATGGACATGTACTCGGATGACTTGTGTATAGGGGTGAAAAGCCTATCTAATCTGGCGATGGCTGGTTCCTGCTGAAATATGCCTACGTATAGTCTTGTGTAGTTTGTTGACGGTGTAAAGTACGGATAGAATTTGCAGGGGCAAATGCTTACGGAATTCTTTCCAACTCAGAATCTGTTAACTGCTCATCACAAGAATCAGGGGCGGTATGTAAGATACCGTACCGAGAGGGGAACAACCCAGACCAAAGTTAAGGTCCCAAAATTATGTTAAGTGTATCAAAAGGTGTCTTGAACCTTAGACACTAGGGATGTAAGCCCAGAAGCAGCTATCATTTAAAGAAAGCGTAACAGCTCACCTATTGAGGTTCAGGGCCCTGAAAATGGACGGGGCTAAACATAATACCGATACTTTGGAAGTATTTTAGATAAAATATTTTGGTAAGCAGGCGTGGTTTCTGCGCAGAAGGTTTTGCGAGAGCAAGGCTGGAGCGGTAACCAATGAGAATCCTGGTAATAGTAGGATGTGATTTTTCTGAGAATGAAAAATGTCGAAAGGGCAAGGTTTCCTTGGCAATATATGTTAGCCAAGGGTTAGTCAGCACCTAAGTTTTATCTTAACTGAGTACGACGATGGATAACAGGTTAATATTCCTGTACTGATTAAATCTTATGTGAATGTTTGCTTTCGGATAGGCGAGCACCCGAAAGGGTGTTTTAGTAAAGAATCTCGTTGAGGGTAATCCTAAGACGCGAGAGAATTTGTTGAACACAATTGCTGATTCCAAGAGCCAGTGAAAAGATGTTTGCTTAACGGATTTAATTAGCTGTACCCATAACCGACACTGGTGCCCAGGCTTAGTAGGCCAAGACATGAAGGGTAAAACCAATTGAGGGAATTCGGCACATTAGTCCTGTAGCTTCGGCTGAAGGGATGTCTATTTTTGTGTATTTCGAAAGTTATATGCATTAATAGATCACAGTAACAAGGATGGCCCGACTGTTTACCAAAAACGTAGCCAAGTGCTAATCCGAAAGGACGTGTATACTTGGTGAGACCTGCCCAGTGGTGGTGTCTGAAACTCTTTTTCAAGGGAGCTAAGGTCCATTAAACGGCGGGGGTAACTATGACCCTCTTAAGGTAGCGTAATACCTTGTCGTCTGAATGGCGACTTGCATGAATGGTTTAACGAGGTTGTCGCTGTCCCCAATTGGAGCCCTCTGAAAATACCTCCCGGTGCACAGGCCGGGTACGCCTAGTGGGAAGCGAAGACCTTGTGGAACTTTACTGCAACTTGTTGTTGTGATTTTAAGAAAAATGCATAGCATAGGTAGGAGTGTAGAAGGTGTCATTTTGGTGGCACTGGAGCGACCTTGTAATACTACCTGTTTTTCTTAAGATTGCTTATCCTTTTAGGAGACAGCAGCAGGCGGGCAGTTTGACTGGGGCGGTGCCCAGCCGAAAAGATATCGGTTGGACCCAAAGATAAGCTCACCTAGCTTGGAAATCTAGGGATGAGTGCGAGGGCAAAAGCTTATCTAACTGTATTTTGAACAGCAAGAAATGCAGAGACGAAAGTCGGGCCTAGTGAACCCACGAGCTTTTTTAATAGAAGCCGTGTCTGATAGAAAAGTTACCCCAAGGATAATAGGCTTGTCGCCTCCAATAGTCCAAATTGACGAGGCGGTTTGGCACTTCGCTGTCGGCTCTTCCTATCCTGCGCGTGCAGAAGCGTGCAAGGGTGCCGGAGTTCACGTATTAAAAGGAATCGTTAGCTGGGTTAAGAACGTCGCGAGACAGTTTGTATGATATCTACTAGGTGTGTTATTGTCTGAGTGGAACAATCTTCTAGTACGAGAGGAACGGAGGTTGGGTGCCTCTGGTGAGCAGTTGTCATTTGGCAGGCTGCATAGCTACGCACCGTATGGATAAGAGCTGAATGCATCTAAGCTCGAAGCCATCCGCAAAACGAGACAATTAAGGCCGTCATAGAAGATGACGTTGATAGAGTTCTTGTGTAATTATGAAGGTTCGCCGACATATTCAGCATAGAACAACTAAAAGCCTCAACTGTATATTTTTTCCGAGATTTCTTCTCCTGCTTGTTTGTTGTTATTTTTATTTTTAGAAGAGAAATTATTTAAAAAATTGAATTGTTAAAAAAATTGCTATTCCCATAGATATTATTGATAAAATATATGAACCAATACCCATTACACTTAATTTATATTTTTCACAAGTATAATGACGATGTTTGAAAATACCCATTTCTTGAGTTATCGACATCCATGTTCCAAAGAAAAAAGTTAATGAAGATAAAGCATATAGAGAGATTATTTGATTATTTAGAATTCTTATGGGCACAGTCAAAGAAGTTAGAAAAATAATAAAACTTAAAACTGTTCCAGCCTGATAAAATCTATCAAGTCTAATTTTATCAAGTAATTCTTTTGTAACCATTTTTATTTTCCTCCGCCTAAAAACATAACAATAATCATTAAAGAAAATAATCCTCCTAATAAAATTCCAAAGCTAAATCCAAAAGCTCCAATAAACCCTTTCATGATCTCAGAAAAAATTCCTGCTCCTGCTAAAACAAGAATAATAAATCCTCCAACAAATAAACTAATTATTTCTTTTTCTTTCATATATTTCTAACAACTCTTTTTTATTTAAATTTAATTATACTTAAATCTAAATCTCCTCAACCCAAAATCCCTCTAAACCAATTAAAAATTTTTTCAACTATATTTTCTTCAACTTTTTCCTCTTCTTTTGTTTCTGCAGGAGTTGCTGGCGCACTTAATTTTTCTATCTTTTCATTAAATTGCTTTTCTAATTCTTCTTTTTGTTTTTTCATTTCTTCTTCAATTCTTTTCTCAACTTCTCCACTTTGATTTATGCAAATTCCGTTCAAACAAAAATTTGTCAAGCATTCAAAATTATTATTACATTCATTTCCTATTTCTGATTGATTAATAAAAAAATCTTTACGAGTGAAATGCGGTCTTCCATTTGGATAATAAACAACTCCTTCCGCCACACAATATTTTTTATTTATAATATAACCATAAGGATAACATTTTTTATCAAGAAAACAACCAGAATTTTTACAATCTGTTTCTTTTTGAAATTCTTTATTTGGTTGAATTAAAACACTTTCTCCAGTTGGTGCGCCACTTCCCACAGTTACTTTGCTTTCTAAATAATTCCCAATAGAATTTGCTGGAATATCCGCTTGAATAAAAGACAAACTAATCATCAAAATTGCTACGCAAACAATTGTTAATTTCATGATTTTATTATAAATCTGGAACTTATAAAACTTCCTTCAACAAAAAACCATTTAAACCCCTATTCCTAATAATAATAATAATCAAGTCCATGGGATCTTCACGGACCCCATGCTTTTTATTTTAATATGAAAAAGATTTCTATTTATATTGATGGAAGTAATATGTATTTTTCTTAAAAATAATAAACCATCAAATTTATAAATTAGGCATTATTAATATCTTCAACATGATCCCCAGTGATCCTTCGGGGTCGCTGGATGATTTTATTTTATCTTGGAGATTTATATGGAAAAAGTAGTTGTGATGATTGATGCAGGATTTTTGTCTAAGGTTAGTTATAAGCTTGGTGAAGGTCATTATTTTAAGTATGATTTATTAAAATTTTCTAAGAGTTAGCAGGTAAACAAGAATTTATCTTTAAACATTTATTTTTTTATAATGCTCCCCCTTTTCAAAGTTCAAGACCCTCTAATGAAGAAAAAAAGAGAAAAGAAGAGTATGATTCTTTTGTTCAAAAATTAAATCAGAATAAAGAGGTTACAATAAGAGAAGGAAGATGTCAAAGATTAAAAATTGATGGAAAATATATCTATAAACAAAAGGGGGTGGACACTCTTTTAACAATGGATTTAATGGATATGCCTCTTGAAAATTCAAAAATTAAAACAGTTATTTTAATTGCTTCTGATTCAGATTTTGTTCCAATAATTAAAAGATTAAAAAAATTAGGAATAAATGTAATTCTTCATACATATTTTGAAAGAGATAGGAAATCTAAATTTTCTACTTCAAATAAACTATTAAATATTGTAACGAGGTATGTTAAATTAAATAAACATGATTTTCAGAAATGCAAATTATTTTAAAAAATATATTCCTAAATCTTTTCAAAAAACTATTTAAACTAATTTTTCTTATTTACTTACAATGAAAAAAACTGGTGTACTAATTTTATTCTTTGTTTTTCTATTTCCAACTATTTTTGCTGTCTCTGTTAATTCTGAAATTCAAAAAATAACACACTTTGCCGAAGAATATGAAATTGGAAATTTAAATTATGTCCAGTTATTAGTTAAGATAAGTTCTGTTCGGCAAAACTTAAATGAACTTTTAGGAGGCATTGATTTTGAAGGAGGAATACTTAAACAAGAACAACTTAAATCATTTTTAGGTACTCCCCAAGATGAAACAAAATGGGTTTGGGCCGAAGGACAAAACCACGAAATGAAACTTGATTACTATGTTCCTGTGTGGAATAAAATAATCTTTGACGGAAATAAAATACAAATCAGACTTGACGCATATCCTTCTATATTAAAATATAAATTCAAAGATGATGTTGATTTAGGTTTCAGCGAAAATGAAATTGTTTACAGATTACATTTTCAAATTGAATTCAAAAAACCAAAAGACGAACTTGATATCAAGTCTAAAATAAATGAAGTTAAATTACTTGCAGAAACTTTTAATTCTAATCCTTCAAATTCAAATGCAGAAGCTCTTGCTAAGGAGAGTGTAAATGTAGAAAAAATTTTTAATTTATATTTTAGACAAAACCAAGGAAAATGCGAAGACATAATGAAATCAATATTTGGTGCAGAAAACTTAAGAGAAATCGCAAGTACAGAAGTTTATGAAATTGAATTTTATGAGGCAGAAAATTTTGAAGCAATTTTAAGATTAGAAATGTGTGGGGATTGTGAATGGAGTAGAATTAATGCAGATTTTAGATTAGATGGAAGAGGAAGATTCAGGATTCCCGAAGGTAAAAGAGATTTTGATGATAGAGATTCTAGAGAAAAATACAAAAGTATGAGCGACGAAGATTTCAAAATAAAAATTAAATCTATACTTAATGAAATAACAAATTCTTTAGATAGAGAAGATTACAGTGAAGCGATGTCATTATCTAATCAACTAAGAACACTGAATAATGCTTGGAATGAAAAATCAAATAATGTTTGGGAAGAAATTAGGAATCAATTTGAAAACACTATGGAATTTATGACAGAACAGCAACGAGAAGAATTCAATAAAAATTATGGATGGATTAAACAAGAACAAGAACAAAGAAAAAAAGCAAAAGATTTGCAAACACATAATTTTGAATTAAGAAAAAGATTTTATTTAGATTTATTTTCTGATTATAATAAAAGAGAATTCTATTTTAAACAATCACAATACGAGCAAAGATTAATTGAAGAGTTCAAAGAAAAAGGTGAAGAAATTTGCAATAATAATAAAGACGATAATGAAAACGAACAAATAGATTGTGCCGACTCTCAATGTGGAGGAAAGTTTTGCGGTTCTGTAAAAGGAGTGGTTATTGTTAATAATGAATCAGTTGAACAAGATATAGATTTATATTGTATTACAAGTGTTTGTCAACAAAAAGACGAAGATTTTGAAGAAGAAGAAATTATTTGTGGAAATAATATTTGTGAAGAGGGAGAAGATTTGAGTTGTGCAGAAGATTGTGTACTCTGCATTGAACACTCCGCTATTGAATGTGAGGGGAATGTAATTTTTAGCGGAACAGATGAACAGGGCTGTCCTTTAGAACCTATTTGTATAGAAGAAACAGAAACCTGTGAAGTTGATGATGATTGTCAAGATCTTTTATGTGGCGATGTATCATGCGTAGAAGGTTTATGCCAAGTTACAGAATTAGAAGAATGTGAAGAAGCAGAGTGTGAAGAAGGACAAGAAAAAATCAAACAATGTGACTCAGGTAAAGAAATAATTTCAGAAATTTGTTTAGAAAATTTATGGAAAAAAACAGAAATTTTTTGTGAAGAAGAACCTATTGGTGAATCTGTAGAATGTGTCAAATGTGGAAATAGTTGTGTTACTCAAGAAGCAATAACCACAATGAGTTGTTTAGAATCAACAGAAGATTTTGAATGTATTGATGATGGGAGCCAATGTGTCATCTACCAAATAGAAGAAGAAATTGTAGGTGTTGAATGTATTGTAAAGGAAGATTGTGGAGGAGAAAATGATGTTTGCAGTAATGGAAAATGTGTAACAATTCCTCAAGTTGTAGAGGTTGTAACAGGAGATGAAGAAGAACCAATAGAGATTATTGAACTAGAAGTAGATGAAATAATTGAAGAGGAAAGCTCTCAAGAATCTAATTCTGAACCAACTCCTGAACCAGAAGAATCTGAATCTGCTCCTCAAACACCAGAAATAACTGGCGAGACTATATTCAAATTACCTGCTTATTTAATAATGAAATTAACAGGAGCAATAACTGGGAAAGCATCAGATGGTGAAGAAACTGTGGCCTCTGATGAGTCAGCACCAGAATTTGAACAAGAATCAACCCCAGAATCTGTGACAGAAGAAATAATTGGTTCTCCAGATGAACCTCAAGAATCTCAAGAAATAATTGAGCAAAAATCAGATTATGAAGATGAAGAAAAAGAAGATGATAAAAGAAGGCAGGAAGAAGAAGATTCTGAAAGAAGAGATAGAGAGGAAAGAGAAAGAAATGAAGAACAAAAAGAAAGATGCGACGAAGAATGTGAGAAAATTTGTTATGATAAAAATGTGAGGTCTTGTGTTCAGAAATGTATCAGAGAATCTTGTGGAGAAAGTTTAGATTGTAATATTGATGAAGAGCAGAAAAATTGTGAAGGCCAGTGTAAATCTGATAACGAATGTGAAGAAGATTGTGTTCCAAAATGTATAAAAGGAGGAGATTGGTGGAAAGAATTTGAAATGAATCCTGAAGATTTTGATGAACATAAAGAAGAAAAAGGTGTATTTACTGTTGGAGGAGGATGCAGAACTTCCCAAAGTAAAACTGATGGATTTATCTGGTTTGGTGGATGGGGAGAACCTTTTGAAGATTTACAATCTTTGAAAAATAAATATTATCAAGGTGGAGAATCTGATTGGTGTAAATCTGATTTTGAAAATTTAAAAAAGCAAAGAGCAGAATTTGAAAAAGGATTTAATCAAGAATTTGTAGTTTGGTTCTTTGAAAAATATTTACCTAACTCTGCAGAAAACTGGGAAGGAGCAATGTCTGGAATTTTTGAGCTTTACTGGAATGATATAGACAACTCACGACAAATGGCAGAAAGAATGCAATGCTTAGGATTAGAACAACTCCCATCTTATAATTTAATTAATGTTAAATATGAAACAGAATATGGAAGTTTAGAATTCTGGGAAGAGGTTAAAACAGTTAAACTTCCAGGAATGGAAGAAGAAGTTGAAGTTATTTCTCCTTATATGAAAGTTTGGGTTTTTCCTTCTAAAGAATTTATTTTTTATGAAATGAAACAATCAATGAAAAATCATGAATTCCCAGGTTCAAAAGAAGATAAATTAGAAAGAGAAAATCAAGAAGGACTAACAGAAGAAGAAAAAGAAATGTTAAAACAAGATAAAAATTTTATGGAGAAGATAAAAAAAGTTACTGATAAATATAATGGAAATGTAAACGCAGTAATTCAATTTAAAGATTATGAAAAAGATGAAGTTGTGTTCAATCTTTATGCACAAATAAATGAGGAAGATATTTTGACAATGGAACCAATGCTCCCAGAGGAAGTTCCAGAATATGATGTGAAAATTGAAATGGATTTTGAACCAATTTATGAAATGATTCTTGCTTCAGAAAAAGACATGAGAGGAACACGAATTGAATCCCCTCCTTGGGATAGAAAAGCACAACCTATACAAAGAGTAAAAGAAGTAACTAATGGTGTGAAGATGTATTTCAAGATGAGGAGTTTGATGAATTCAGCAAAAGTTACACCAGAGTCAGCAGAGAGTGATGCTAAAGATTTGTTTAGAGAATTCTTTGGAAAGATAAGCAAAGGAAAAGAAGACGACAGAGATAGAGAAGAAGATGAATTTGGAGATGATAAACAAAAAGAATTAGAAGGTGATATTTTTGGACAATCAAAAGAGGACTTGACAGGAGAAGTTATTTTTGGCTATTAATTTTTATTCCTCACCAAATTCCTTCATAGCTTCCTTAATATTCTTCACAACTTTTTTATTAAAAACATCTGGTATAATATGTTTTTTATCTAATTTTTTAACACTGTGCGCAATTGCTTTTGCCACAGCAATTTTAATTTTATCGTCGATGTTTTTTATTTTGTAATCTAACATTCCTCTAAAAATTCCAGGAAAAACTAAAACATTATTTATTTGATTGTAATAATCACTTCTACCAGTAGCAATAATTTGCGCACCGTTTTCTTTTGCAACAGAAGGTCTAATTTCTGGGTTTGGGTTTGCTAAAGCAAATATAATTGCATTACTGTTCATTGATTTTACATCTTCCCCTTTCAAAACATTTTCTTTTGAAACACCTACGAAAACATCTGTGTTTTTTATAGCGTCTTTTAATTCTCCTTCCATATTTTCTAAATTGGTAATTTTTGAAAGTTCTTTTTTTACTTTATTCAATTTTCTTTCTGAATGGATAATTCCTTGACTATCACAAACAATAATATTTTTTGCACCATAAGCTAATAATAATTTTGTAATTGCAATCCCAGCAGCGCCTGCTCCAGAAATAACAATTTTTATTTCACCAATTTTTTTATCTACAATTTTCAAAGAATTAATCAAACCCGCAAGAACTACAATCGCAGTTCCATGTTGATCGTCGTGAAAAACAGGAATATTTAATTCTTTTTTTAATCTTTTTTCAACTTCAAAACATCGCGGAGCAGAAATATCTTCTAAATTAATTCCTCCAAAAGTTGGTTCTAATAATTTAATCGTTTTCACAATTTCATCAACATATTTTGTATCTAAACAAATTGGAATTGCATCAACATTTGCAAATTCCTTAAATAAAATTGCTTTACCTTCCATAACAGGCATTGCTGCTTCAGCCCCAATATCTCCCATTCCTAAAACTGCAGTTCCGTCGGTAACAATTGCAATCAAATTTCTACGTGCAGTATATTTATAAGAATTTTTTTTATCGTCGACAATTTCCAAACACGCCTGCGCAACACCAGGACTATACGCCAAAGCCAAATGTTTTTTATTTTTAATTTTAATCTTACTTTTAATTTCAAGTTTTCCTTTTTTCTTTTTATGCAATCTCAGTGCTTTTTCTTTGAAGTTCATTTAAAAAAGAGGAAAAGAAGGGTTAAAAATTAACCGCCCAAAAACCTTTTTAACCTATTACTCTCTCTTTCTTTTATGAAACAAATCAGACAACCAATTGTGACTGTCTGCGGACATGTAGACCATGGAAAAACTTCAATTTTAGATTGTCTTAGAAGCAGCTGTGTCCAGAAAGGCGAAGCAGGAGGAATCACGCAAAAAATATCTTTTACTTCTTATCCAATGAATCAACTCAAAAACGCCTGCCCTTTAATTGAAAAATTAGGAACAAAATTAAACATTCCAGGATTTTTACTAATTGACACTCCTGGGCACGCAGCATTTACAAATCTAAGAAAACGTGGCGGTTCTCTTGCTGACTTAGCAGTTCTTGTTATAGATATTAATGATGGGATAAAACCACAAACAGCAGAAGTAATTCAAATTCTAAAACACAATAAAACACCTTTCATAATTGCATTAAATAAGATAGATAATATTTCTGGGTGGAAGCCTCCGCAACAAAAAATTGGAGGTTATGAAGAAGCATCAATCTCTTTAAAAGAAAGCATTGAATCACAACCACAAAACGTAAAACAAATTTTCAACGAAAGATATATGACAATAATTGGAGCATTAAACAGTCATGGATTTGACGCTGATTTATATTATAATATTGATGATTTCACAAAAAAAATTGCTTTAGTTCCAACTTCAGCACAAACAAAAGAAGGCATACCTGAATTAATAATGATGCTTTGCGGAATTTCACAAAAATATTTAGCAGATAAATTAGAACTCGGAAAAGATGCAAAAGGGGTAATGCTTGAAATCAAAAAAGAAAAATCTACCAATTATATTGAGGCAATTCTTTATGATGGAGAACTTAAAAAAACAGATCAAATTGCAGTAGCGTCTTTTGATGGCGAGCGATTTCGTGGTAAGGGCAAACATAGTTCATCAATCTCCTGTGCGGGGTCGCGAGTTGAACCAATAATAACAAAAATAAGAATCTTAGAAGAAATAAAACCTCTTTGTGCAAAATTTTCTCCAAAAGATAAAGTTACTGCTTCAACTGGATTAAGAATGCAACTTGTAGAAAAAAAAGAAATTCTTCCAGGAATGCCATTTGAAATTTATAAAAATAATTTAAAAGAAATAAAAGAAAAATTCACAAAAGAAATTTCAGAAAACATTCAAACACAAAAACAAGGAATCATCGCAAAAGCAGATTCTTTAGGGAGTTTAGAAGCACTTTTAGTTTTATTAAAAGAAAATAATATTTCAGTAGTTAAAGTAGGAATTGGAAACATAAATAAAAAAGATATAATTTCAGCAAAGGCAAATCTTGACATAAATGAATTAGATTCAATAATTATTGGATTTAATACTTCAATTGATGAAGACGCAAAAGAAATTCAAGGAAACATAAAAGTTTTAACAGAAGAAGTAATTTACAAATTAATTGAAAATTTAGTTGAGTGGAGAAAAGAAAAAACAAACGAAATAGAAAAGAAAAGATTAATGGGATTAGCAACAATCACAAAATTAAAAGTTTTACATCAATATGTTTTTAGAAACACAAGTCCAGCAATTTTCGGAGTTAAAATTGAAGGGGGAAAATTAATTTCTGGACAAAATTTAGTTGATGAAAAAGGAGAAAAAGTAGGGAAAATAAAAAATATTCAATCAGAACAAAAATCTGTAAACCAAGCAACAGAAGGAATGGAAGTTGCAATATCAATTCCAGGAATAAATTTTGAAAGAGCAATGAAAGACAGAAATAATATTTATTCAGATTTAGGAGAATCACAATTTAGAAATTTCAAAAAGAATAAAGATTTGCTCTCGCAAAACGAAATTAAAATTTTGCAGGAAATTGCAGAAATTAAGCGACAGAAAAAAGCAGATTGGGGAAATTAAGATGAATTTAGAAGAATTAAAAAGAAAGCTAAAACAATATAATAAAAAAGATATAATTGTGACAAATCACGCAGAATTACAAGCTATTGTTAGAGAAATTAATTTAGATGAAGTAAAGGAAAACATAGTAGATCCGGAAAAATTAGTTTACATTAAAAAAGAATCAACGCAAAAGGAAAATGAAGAAAAATATGATTGTTATTTCGCATACTCAAAGCAGTTGTATCACAGGTATATAATCGTTATAAATGCAAGGATTATTATAGTAACAATAATTAAAATAAATAGGAATTGGCAAAAAGCAATAGGTTAAAATGGAAAATTTTAAATTTAGTTATGATTCTGAAAATGATGATTTATTTATGTATTTAGAAGGAAAAAAATCTAAAGGAGCAGTCGAATTAGGAAACTTTATTTTGGATTTTGATAATAAAGGAAATTTGGTAGCCATGCAAATTCTTAATGTTTCAGAAATCATTTCGAAGATTCTTTCAAAAATAATAAAAATTTCTGAGTTAAAAGAAGTAAAAATGAACATTATTAATTTTAGAAATATGGATGCTATAAGATTTTATATTTCAGATGGAATTAATGAAGAAACTACAAATATTTTAATACCGCACATTAAAGAAAAAAGTCCTGTTTTGAGTCATTAAATTTTGCAGGAAATTGCAGAAATTAAGCGACAGAAAAAAGATGGATGGGAAAATTAGA
>JBDLJZ010000004.1:0-42267 GCA_039714095.1 Nanobdellota archaeon
TTTGCTTTTTCTCCAATATATTTTTCAAACCACCCATGACTACAACCAATATCTAAAATTATTTTCCCTTCAAAATTTTCCATTTTTAAAGAAGCTTTATGTCTACCACTCATACGTCTTTTAATATTTGTTTCAAATTTCATTTCCCAATAAACTCATCATAAAGTTTAATTATTTGTTTTACTCGATTATGATATGTATGTTCATTTAGTATTTTTTTATAACCATTTTCAGAAATTCTTTTTCTCTTTTCGGGATTTTTCATATAATAGTCAATTTTTTTAAACCATTCTTCTTTTGTTTTAGCATAAACTATTTCATCTGAATTAAAATATTTATCCATACAAGAAACATAATCTGTAATTTGAAAACCTTTACATAAAGGTATTTTGAAAACACGTTCATTCATATCTTTTCCATGTTTGATTTGATAATCTTCATGAATATTGACACAAATTTTTGATGAACTATAAATTTTTCTTTCATCTTCTAATTTTAATTTTGGTTTTTGTATTGTTTTAAGAAATGAAATATTAAAATACTGTCCAAATTTTTGGATCAATCCTAAAAGTTTATCTTTTAATGTCCAGTCTTGCCCATAGAGTTTTAAATCATATTTTTTTGACAATGGAAAAAGTTTTTCTTTGAATGCTTTTCTTTTTTGCGGAAGATTTGTTCCAATATAAGATATATCTGCTTTGAATTTTTCATCATAATCAGGAAAAATTAATTTTTTATTTGCAGCAAGTAAAATAGTCACAAATTTTTTTTGCGTAGCTTCAGTAAAACCATTCATTCTAAGATCATTTTGTTCAACATTATGATGAAATATATCTCCTAACAAACCATTTTTAATCATTTTTATTTTTTCTTTTTCATACTTTAAACTCTTAGCTTCATTTATTCTATACCATTTCATCGGAGAATTCCAAAAATCTATTTTAGTAAACATTACCATTCCAGTTTTCTTTCTATATTCCATTAACAATTGCAAATCTAAAAATTTTAAATAATAATTATGTGAAAAGGTCATAAAAATATGAGGATTAATTTTTTCCAAAGTTTCTTTAAGATTATCAATTGAAGTCAATGTGAAAAACTCATAACCTAAATCCTTGAATGCATCTTTATATCCTTGATAAATAGTTCTTTGCGCATATACTGTTTCTATACTTGGCAGATGATATAATATTCTTAATTTTTTAGACATTTTTTTTATCCCGAATTTTTTGAAAGAGTAATATTTTTAATTTTGAAGGTATAATAAATAAACTCAATAAATGTAATGAATTATATAAAAAAGCTTTAGAATTAAAATTGTACATAGGATTTTTACAATTTTTAAATCTAATTTTCAAACTTAATTTTTCCATTAGGCGAGTTTTTGCTGCAGTGGCTGAAAATAAACTTTCACGATATTTTAATAAAACTTTTGGAATATTTGCTAGTTCATATTTTGTTCCAATTCTAAACCATAAATCTAAATCTTCTGCAGGAGGATATTTTTTATTATATAGTCCAACTTTTTCAAAAACTTCTTTCCTAATCATTGAAGTAGGTTGTGCAATTGGGCAGGCAAAAAAAATCATACGCCTTAAATCCTTATCATTTTCAGGATATTTTCTAACAGAAGTATTATCATGATTCTCAGAGAATATTTCAATATAATTTCCAACAACCCCCACATTACAATGTTCTTCTAAATACTTAACTTGCATTTGAAATCTATTCAAAGTTGATATATCATCGGAATCATGAGTTGCAATATATTTTCCTTTTGCTTCCAGAATTCCTCTGTTTCGTGTTTTAGCAATTCCAAAATTTTTTTTATTATATAATATTTTTATTCTTTTATCCCTCTGAGCATATTTTTTAATTATTTCTACACTTGTGTCTGCACTATCATCATCAACAATGATAAATTCAAAATTTTTAAAGCTCTGATTTAAAACACTTTCAATTGCTTCTGCAAGATATTTTTCTGAGTTATATACAGGCATCACAACAGAAACTAATGGATTTTTATTTGTCATAGTGTCTCCTGATTTTTAATCTATAAAAAATTGCTGCAGTCTCCCATAACATATTCAGAACAGATTTCATATTTATTGTACTTCCAAACTTATATTTAATTTCAACAGGAACTTCTTTTATTTTATAATTTTCTTTATTTGCTACAACCAACAATTCTAAATCAAATACATATCTTTTTATTGTAAGTTTGGGCAAATTTTTTTTAAGAACATGTGAATGAAATGCTTTTATTCCAACTTGAGTATCTTTAACATTTAAATTAAACAAAACTGAATTAAGCTTTTGATAAATAGAACTCATAAATTTTCGCGAGACAGGATAAATAATTTTTGATTTAGGATGCCTTTTACTCCCAATAACTATATCTTCATTTTCAAGCTCATCCAAAAAAAATTTAATTTGTCTTGGAGGAATATCTAAATCTGAATCTAAAAAAACAATTTTCTCTCCTTTAGCAATCATCCCTCCTTTTTTTAGAGCATATCCTTTTCCTTTGTTTATATCATAACTTAAAATTTTAATTTTAGAATTTTTTTGTTCTTTTAATTTTTTAGATTCATTTTTCCATTCTTTTGTTGAGCCGTCATTTACAACAATTATTTCATAATTCCTAGTTATTTTTTCTATTTCTTTTTGAATTTCAGAAACATTTTTCTCTAAATCTTTTGTATTATATGAAGGTAATACTACTGATAAGTCATGTTTTCTCATTTTTTAACAAGAAATAAACTACCTATAAACATTACTATATTGGAAAACATAAACGCCAAAATATATTCTAAGATATTATCGTGAAATACTGATAAGAGGATTATCTCAATCAATAAAAAAACAAAAAGAAAACCAGATTTTTTTAATTTATTTATAGATAGCCCATATATCAAAATTAAATTATTTAAAGCGAGAAAACTAAAAGCAATACCCGAATAAACTAAATATTGTGCCATATCCACATATTGTGAACCATATAAGATTAAAATAATTAATTTTGGAAAAATTGCAAAAGCTAAAACTACTCCAACACAAATTAATGAAATCATTAAAATAGATTTTCTAAATAATTTTTTTGAATCTTCCCCATTATCACATTTTTCAGAAGTTAAAGGAAACATTGCTTTACTTATAGACATTGTAGCAAAAAAAATCATTTTCCCAAGCATAGATAAAACTGCATATTTTCCTGCTGTTTCTGCGGAGAAAAATCTTTTCGCAAGTATAATATCTAAACTAAATACAAGTAATATAACTATTGTTGTAATGAAATAAGGGATACTCTGAGTATATATCTCTCTAAATTTTACTTCTTCTTTTTTGTGTTTGAATAAATCCCAATTAAAATAAATTGAAATGAGAATCCCAATAAAAGCACTCACCAACACCCCAACAATTGCCCCAAAAACTTGCATCCCCAATACAACTAAAAATACTCCCACACTTATTTTAATAAAAGATTCAATTACTAAAGATCCCCCAAATAAACTGAATTTTTTCCTTCCCTGTAATGTCCCTTTAGTTATGGGGATTGAAAAAGCAGAGAAAATAAAAATATTTGTAACAATAATCAACCAAAAATTTATATCTAAAAATTTTGATATAAAAAATGAAATAGGAATTAGAATAGCAAAAATAGTTAAACTAAAAATAAATCCTTTTTTTAATGATTTAACAATCAAAAATTTTATTTTACCATGTTCTTTATTTAAATTAAATCTTGTAACATATCTTGAAATTAAATTTTGAATAGACTCAACAGGTATACTGTAAATATACATCAATGACATTAAAACTGCGAGTGTTCCATAATGCACAGGCCCAAGCATTCTACCCATTAAAAAATGAAATATAAAATTCAAGAGATTCGCAAAATTCATCATAACAAATAAAATAATTGCTCCTTTCCCAAATTCACTCCCTAAAAATTTCTTTATCATAAGTCCTTTTTGAAATCAAACTATTTAAGATTTTTCAAAAAAGACCCTGAAGGGCGACACTTTTTTGTCAAGAGCGTTAAAATTCACATTCTGAGATTCAGTAAATTTTAAACTTTAAAAAATAGTATTTCTAAAAATAATCATCCCCATTAAAATAATTAATACTTGAAATAAATTTATTAAATATACAACCTCTTTTTCATTAACTTTTTTCTTAAATTTAGATAATAAATAAACTGAGATATGTTCCAATCCGTAAAATTTTTTATATTGATTTTCTAAACTTCCATCTTCTTTAACTTTTGCAAAACTTTCTTTTTTTAGTTTTCCTCTTATCTTTAAACATACTTCCATTATGTAAGGAATAAAAAAGAAAACTGCAATTTTTTCAATGTTTCCTAAAATTGCCACAATAGCAATCAAAGAACCAACAGAATATGTCAATACATCACCAGGTAAGATCTTTGCAGGATAATGATTGAATAAATAGAATGCAATTAAACAAGCAACCATAATTAAGCATATCAAAGCTAACCAACTGCTTTCTGTAAACCAAGTTACAATTGATAATGCTCCTAAAATTAAAATACCTTGGCTTGTTCCAAGTCCATTATAGCCCTCCAAAAAATTAAATGTTGTTGTTGCACCAACAATTCCTATGGGGATAAATATTAAAGGATAGATTAAACCAAACGCAATTCCCATCATTTCTGATTGTCCAGCATTAATAACCACTAAAGGAATAGAAGCAAAAACCAAAAAGAAAATTCTAGTTTTTTTATTTAAACCAATTTTCCACCCAAGAATATCATCTATTAAACCAACAAAACCAATAATTAAAATTGAACTTAATAAAGCAAAAATTTCAATTAAGTTTGTTATATTTTGAAAATAAAATGTTTTAAGTGCCACATAAATTAAAACTCCTAAGACAAAACCAATTAATACTGAAACCCCTCCTGCTTCTGCAATTTCTTTTTTTGAAATTTTGTGCATATCCTTTCCAGATAATCCAACTTTTTTTGCTTTCTTAATCCAAATTGGAATAAAAAACAAAACCACAAAAAAACTTAATATCAAAGGCAAAATTAATATTTTTTCCATTAGTTCTTTTCAGAACCTCCTATAAATTGAAAAGGACTCATCAGGAATTTTTTTAAAATTCCAGGGCTCTGCCGAAAATTTATAATTTTCATTAGTTATACTCCCCAGATTTTGCCAATTGCAATTCTTTATTAGGATAATTTCTTTCTAAATAATCTGGATTTATTTTTATTCCTTTTGGATAACTAACTTCCCAAATTTTTATTGGGCCATGAAACCCTTGATAATAAATAAAATCTGTGATATTAATACCTTGATTTTTCATACTTTCAACAATTAAACTATTTTCACTATGCACTAATTTAAAATAATTTGATTTTTCATTATACAAATATAATCTTGCCATTTGCGAATGAACTGTTCTTTGACTCATATAAAACAACGCACCAATTTCATTAATTTCTTGTTTACCATTTGGTAAGGTATTAAGTTTTGGAAATAAAAAAATTCCAGATTCTAAACCAGAATTAAAATCATATTCTTTATCATTATAATAAACATAACGCAGAGGGATTCTATATTGTTGATTATTATAAACAAACACAGCTTCTGGTTGAAGTATTTCACCCTCTTGATTTAATTTTAATATAATTGCACCTATGCCTGCACTTTTTTTTGGAAGTAAAACATCTTTCCCATTTTGGTTCCAAATAATATCTTCATCAATAACTGTTCCTCCTGTATAAACATAAATTGTGGAATCATTTGTTTCTTGTGTTTGAGCATCATTCATAAAAAATGTAGTAATCCAAGAGAATCTATCATAACTCTCGTCTGCCCCAATGCTTGAATAAGCAGTATATTTTCCAATTTCAGTTGAATCAATTAAAAGATGCGTTCCATTATGGGAATAAAGAAATTCCAAAGCTTTTCTTTCGTCTGTGCCTGTTAAAACATGCCTCCCCATTAAATGATTCCAATAAACAATTGCATTTCCCCCATCTAAAATTGTTGCACGTTCTCCAATGCTTTGAAGCCAATATCCATAATCCCACCAATGAGCAAAAACAGCATCTTCATCAGTATTTTCTCTAACCCAACCCATTGCTTTTTGCCATTGCCACTGGTAAGTTCCTGGTGCAAAATTAGTCGCTTGCATTTTATCATTTTCATAATATGTCCAAAGAGTAAACAAAGAAGAAATTAAAATAACAAAAGTGATTATGCTCATAAAAAACTTCATTGTTTCGTCTTTTTCTTTATACCATTTTTGGCTTGTTTTTACAATTAAAAATGCAACAGCAACCGGACTGATTGCACCCAAAACCATAATTAATCGTATCCCTGCCCTTGCCCCAATTATTCCAAGAGTTAAAATTAAAAAATATAACAGATAAGAAAACTCAAATTCTTTTAATATTCTAATTTCTTTCTTTTTGTAAAGTAGATAATAAACATAACTAAAACATCCAATAAAAAATAACCATCCCCCAAAGTAAATTAACAAACTAATCCCGCTTATACCATTCAAAATACTATTTGAATCATACCTACTAAATATAAGGCAAGTCAAAAATACTAAGTAACTAAATGTTAAAATCCATCTTTCTTTGAATTTCAATTTTTTAACAAGATTATAAAATAATAAAACAGAGCCTGAAAAAAATAACCAGAAATATAAGGGAATATTCATAAATATTGGGCCAAAACTATTTTTCCAATCATTAATAAAATACGGCTGTTTATTTTCTGCAACTGTCAAACCAAATCTTGTAGTCATAGGTTGAATCAATGCATTTTTTATTCCAGTAACTTCTTTCATAAAAAAACTTGGACCTAAAATTATAGTTGCCACAAAAGCTACTATAACAAACGAAATTATTAATGCGAATATTTCATTTGGAAGTTTTGTTTTTTCTTTTAACTTTTCCAATTGTTTCAATTTCATTATAATCAAACCAATTCCCACTAATCCCAATATTCCAATACCCAAACCTGTTGAAGTTGATTTAACCAACGCTGAAAAAGTATATCTCGTTGAAAAAGGAATCATTAATGCCAGAGAAGTTATAATCCATGAAGCATAAATTAAATATTTTTTCAAATCAATTTTGCCAATAATAAATGATAATAATACTGTTGGAGAAATCGCGAAAAATATAAAAATAAAACCTCCCCAAATCAAAGCCATTAATCCAGTCATTAATCCAGCAGATATCCCAAGAAGAATTCCTTTTTTAAAATTTTTAGATGTAAATGCTTCCAGAAATAAATAGAACGCCATAAACATAAAGAAAAACGCAGCCGATTCTTTTTCTGGAATTCCTGCAATGGTTCTTGGTAATAGGGAAGGAATTAAAACAAAAAAAGCAGTAGCAATTAATGCAATAATATTTGCTATTTTTTTATCTTCTTTATAGAATATTTTTCTTGCAAAAAGAAAAAACGCGACACCCGTCAAAGCAAACATTACAGCAGGGAAAATAATCGCAGCATAAGTTACAGTTACTTCATTTGAAAAAAAAGATAAAAAATGATAAAACCAAGCAATCATATAAGATAATAATTTCATTTCTCCTGCAGTATTATATCCTAAAGGAACATATCGCATATAATCCCACACGGGCAAGCTTCCTTGAGCAACTATGTCTTTCGCCCATCTTAAAAAAAGAAACGGGTCTAAATCAGGACCAAGCGTCCAAGTCTTAGTTGTAATATCTTTTAATTTAGAAACATTTGAAGTTCTTATATAAAAACTTACTAAAACAATAAATGCTAAAATTAAATAAACTCCTCCATCTTTTTTTTCTTTTAAGAATTTAATTGCTTTCTCTTTTCTTTCTTGAAAAATTTCTTGCTCTGATTTTTCCATTAGTTCTTTTCAGAACCTCCTATAAATTGAAAAGGACTCATCAGGAATTTTTTTAAAATTCCAGGGCTCTGCCGAAAAAATTTGGAATAGATTATATTTTTCATATTTTACCGAGAAAAAACTTATATTTAAAACTTGTTCTTGAGAAGAATCTATTTTAAGAGAATAAAATAGGAGTAAAATAAACTTCTAAAATAGCTGCCACAATTAATATAATTATAGAAATAAAAAGTAGTATAATTGTATTTTCTAAAACCCGTAAAAATTTTCTATTTCTTACACCATTTCTTAGAATGCCTACTCCAAAAATCCCTCCTGCCAAGGCAGTTGTAAAATAAGCTGCTATTTCTGGGAAGCCATGAATCATATACCTTAAGATTCCCAAAGGGATTTCCATAACCTTGTATTGTGTAAAAATCCCAATTGCTGCTGCAATCACACTCGCATTCCATGCTAAAATAAATATAGCCCCTGCCCCAAAAATTAAAGAGAATATCAATGTAAAAATCATAACAAAAATATTATTTTCCAAGATAGATAAAAATCTCATCTCTTTTGTAATCGCCCCTGTTGTTGCACCGTGGTTTCCATTAAAATTATATCTTTGAACACAATTTTCAATATTTCCGGGATTATTTATCATACAGTAAGTTTCAACTTGCGCATTAAACAAATTAGCATCCCCTAGGATGATATGCCAAAAGGAAAAAGCCACGACAAAACCTAAAAACAACCACATAAATGCAAAAATAGCGTCGCTGTGCATTTTCCAAACATCAAGAAAACCCTCTACTTGTTCATCCTCTGCTTCCTCTCTTTTTATTACAAAATACATAAAAGGTAAAGAAAACATAACACAAAAGGTCACCACAATCATTCCTGAAAATTTAGATAGAACAATATCTGGGGAGAAAAACCATTTTACAAGCAAAAGAGATAACGAAGCATAAACTAATCCAACAAAAAACATTTTCCACGGACCCTTTTCAGCTGCCTTAGGGTTAATTATCATCTCTATCATATTTAACCTAAAAAAAGATATTTTTTAAACTTTCTTGCATTGCACTTAACATGGTGATAAAAGATTTATTCTCAAAAAGAAAAAAATTTAATGAAATTGCTAAGGGAATAAAAGAAATAAAAATTCAAGGAGCAAGAAATATTGCGAAAAAAGCACTTTATGCGTATCATTTAATTCCAACAAAAAAATCCAAGAAAAAACTTTTATCTTTGCGACCAACAGAACCAATGCTAATGAATGTCTTGGACAAAATGGATAAATCTTCTTACGAGGAAATTTTGAAACATTTTGACACCGCACAAGAAAAAATAAACAAAAAAGTGTTTAAATTAATAAAATCAGGAGATGTAATCTTTACACATTGTCATTCTACAAATGTTGTTAATGCTTTAATTTATGCAAAGAAAAAAGGCAAAAAGTTTGAAGTTTACAACACAGAAACTCGTCCATTGTTTCAAGGTAGAAAAACCGCAAGAGAATTACGAAAGCATAAAATTAAAGTCACAATGTTTATTGATTCAGCAGGACAGATTGCATTAACAAAAAAACAAGGAACAAAAAAAGTTGACAAAGTTTTTTTCGGCGCAGATGCTCTTTTGAAAAACAGAGTCATAAATAAAGTCGGCAGCGGCATGTTTGCACAAATCGCACACGACAATAAAATCCCAGTTTATATAATTGCTGATTCTTGGAAATACTCTCTAAAAAAAATAAAACTTGAAGAACGAGATTTCCACGAGGTTTGGAAAAAACTTTCAAAAAAATCAAAAATTAAGATTGAAAATCCTGCTTTTGAATTTATTGAAAATAAATTCATTAAGAAAATAATAACTGAAAAATAATTTTCTCCATTGAATTTGTTCCTAAGAGGTTGATTAAAGGGGTTGTTAGTGATTAGATCACTACTTAAAGATCCTCACACCAACTATATAAATAATTAATACTTTTTAATTATAATGCTTAATTTAAGAGGTTATAAAAAAAAGAGGATTTGTTTAATTGATGTTGATAGCTCGATCCCTAATTTGGCACTAATGAAGTTATCAAGATATTTTAAGAAAAAAAAATTTAAAGTGGATTTAGTACAACTTAATTACCCAGGGTATAGTCATAAGAGAAATCCTTCTTCTATTGATGGAGAAAAATATGATAAAATTTTTGTGAGTACCCTATTTCTAGTGAATAAAAAAATGGTGAAAATTAATAATTGTAAAAATATTTCTTATGGTGGAACAGGATATGATTTTAAAGTAAAACTCCCAAAAGAAATTGAGCATCTTTATCCAGATTATAGTCTGTATAAAGGAAATAAATATAGCATCGGATACATTACAAGAGGGTGCGTAAGAAATTGCGAGTTTTGTTTTGTTAGAAAAAAGGAAGGAAATTTACATATCTATGCTTCTATTAAAGAATTTTACAATTATAGATTGCCAAAAATTATGTTATTAGATAATAATTTTTTAGCATTACCCGAAGATGAATGTATAAAATTTTTAAAAAAATTAAGAAAAACAAAAAAGAAAATAACTTTCAAGCAAGGCCTGGATTTTAGGTTATTAACAGAAAACGTAATGAAAGAATTAATTAAATTAGATTATGATGGAGAATTTATTTTTGCATTTGATAATCCTGATGATAGAGAAAAAATAGAAGCAAAAATGAAACTTTGGAAGAAATATGTTGGAGATTGGAAAACTAAATTTTATGTCCTTGTAGGATTTAATTCTGAATTAAAAGATGATTTAGATAGAGTGTATTTTTTGAAGAAAAATAAATGTCTACCATATATTATGAGACATACAAAATGCTATGATTCTGAGTTTAAACCGTTTTATACAGATCTTGCTTCATGGTGTAATCAACCAGGGCTTTTCAAAAATATGCCCTTTAAAATATTTATAGAGAGAAGGCATCAGACAGAGGAAAGAAAAAAAATGACTAAAGATATAATTGAGAGTGAAAGGTTAGAGATTTATCGGTAAATCCTTTTTTTCTAATAAACCTTCTTTACAAATATAGACAGGAAATTTAATAATCTCTTCATCATTTAATTTAACTTTTTTTTCAGTTACATACTTATCAACATATTTTAATCTAAAAGAAAAATTTACCATTTTTGTTTCATTATTCCCTTCATAGAATATTGGAGTATAAGTTTCACATTCAAAAAATTCCTTAGCAAGGTCTTGAATTAAAGAAATTGTTAAAACTTTAAGTTGAGTCTTTTTATCAGGATTGCCATAATTTTCCATAAATAATTTTTCTTTTTCAGAGTCATTTAATTTTTTTAATGCTTTTTGCATAAAATTACTATGTTCTTCATTAATGTTGTTGTCCATATTACATGTTATAAAAAATAAAAAATCTTGTCTAAATTTAGCTTGATTTCTGAATAAACTTTTAATTGAATCTATTCTTTTTGATTTATCTCTTTCTTCTTTATAGAATACCCCTCCAGTATAATCTAAGTTTATCAAATGATATGGATAATCTACTTTTTGTCCATAAGAATCTTTTCCCCTCATAAGTATATCATCCATTTCTCCTCTATAAAGCTTAATTTTATCTGAAATTCCTAATAAAAATGACCGTAATAATAAATTATGTTGTTTTATATGTTCCTGGCCTTTAATCCCTCTTTCAACAGCACTGACATTTGAGAGATATTCTTTCCATAGAGAGATATCTTTCATTTCTTCAGAGGGCAAACCAAAATATTTCAATTTTTCTTTTTTATCTAGATTAAATCTTTTTATTAAAATTAGATTCATCTCCCTAACTTTTTGTTTATTTTTGGTAAAATAGCCTATGTCAGTTATTTCCATTTTTCTCTAAGGGAGGAATGAATCTTCTTAATAATCTCTTCACATAAATCTTCTTTGTCAATTAATGTATCTTGCAAAGAGGATATAATTAATTCGTATAATCTCTTGCAGTCTCCATTAAACTTTAATTCTTGGGTTATGTCATACAATTTATTTTCTTCTTTCTTTTCTTTTATTTTTTTAAATATATTTATGATCTCTTTAGCTTTTTTCATAGTTTTTCTACTTCTCTGTTTATCTTCTTCAGTAGGCAATTTATTAATACGTTTTTGGGCATCATCAAGGCGATTATATATAGTAATAATCTTTTGAACTTCTAATTCTTTTGATATTTTTCCCTGTTCATATTCTTCTCCAATATTTTTAAGAGTATCTTCAAATTCATTTAATTTTTGAATTGCCCTATTTTGTTCAGAATCTTTCCCTGCTATTTTACTTAATGTTTTTCCAATTTCTTTACCTTTTTTATATAAACTATCTCGTGCAGTATTTTGAACAAAATTATTTCTTTCAGAGGTTGGAGTAACTTCTTTATCATTAACATAAATTTCTCCATAGAAATAAAATGCTCTTTCTGGAGTGGCCGACCATAGTTTTTCTCTTGTTAGAAAACGGTCACCTATTGTAAAATTTTTAGATTTAAACAACATGCCACTTCTATCTTTATCTTCAAATTGTTTACTTTCCGTATTTTTACAATACCATGAGAAACATAGAATTTCTGGCTCTTCTGTATCTTCAGATTCTTCCTTCCAAATAGTATGATATTCGGGTCTTTTACATGGAGAGATGTATGGTTTATAGGCTTGTCTTTCACCAACATTAATTGTAATTGTTTCATAATCTTCAATCATTTCTTCAATTTTATTTTCAATTTCTTCTCCAAATTCAAATGCGGGGTCAAATTCAACAGGACAATTCATTCCAATAAAATTAATTAATTGGTCTTCATCAAGTAATATTTGGGAATCATCTCTTATATTATTTAATTCTATGATTGTATAATGGGCTTTTCTTTCTTCTTCACTTGTTTGGATATCGGTGTGTTTTCTTATAAGTTCATTTAATGCTATATTTTCTCCCCTTGATTTTAATTCGAGTATTTCTAAAATCATTCCTTGGGTATTAAATATAAGAGTATTCCTTTCTTTTTCTCCATATGCAGAAGAAGTAACAATAAGTTTATCTGCTACAGAAATACCTGATAATTTTCCTATTCCTCTAAATCCTGTGGATTCACCAACTCTTTTTTCGGAATACCCTACATATCTATATTGATTCATCTTTTGTTTGTCCATTCCAGTTCCTTCATCAAATATAATTATTGAGTTATTATCTATTTTTATTTGAATCTTTCCAGTATCATCAAAATTAGGATCACGCCTCCATTTACATATAGCATCAAATGCATTCTGAATATACTCTCTAATAACGTGAAATTTATCTGGATATAAACCTCTTGTTAAAACTTCAATTATGAACCCGTAGGTAAATTCTTCCCTCTTACTAATTTCTAAATTTAAATCTCCTTCCATAATCACATTAATCTTGAGAACTTTTTAAAAACTCTTACACTAGAAACCAACTATCCTTTCTTCCCTTCACACTCACCCTCTTCACACTTCTCCCCATTCTCACAAGCACAATCTTCTTTATCCCCACAACACTCATGCTCCTCACCTTCTTTCTGCCCTTCGCAACACTCGTGCTCTTGATTCTGTGCTTCCATAATCATTTTTTGAAAATCCTTTCCAATTTGTTCCATATTTTTTTGCAATTCTTCTTTTGCTGCATTCAACTTCCCAATTTGTTCAATAATCATTTCTTTTGTTTCAGGAATACTTTTTGTCACAAAATTTTTTCCACCAACATCCACAACCAAATCCTCAGACATAAGTTTAGTTTTTGCAAAAATTCCTTTACCAATTAAAGACATAGATTCTTTATCTTTAGCACCAACCATCTCATCTAATCCTAAATTTAAATTACTCAATTCAATTATTCCCTGCTCAACTGCTTGAAGTTGTTGCTGTAATTGTTGCATATGTTGTTCAAACATCTGAAGCTTCATCATAAGTTCTTGTTGGTTATTTTCCATAGATTTTGTGAGAATATTTAGTTTTTAAGTTTTGCTAAATCAAAATAGCTGACTAATTTGATACTATTTTCTTTAAGAATAGAGTTTAAATCTTTAATATGGTTGATGTCACGTTCTCTGTCTTTATTTAAGCTTGATTTACAATTAAGGTCATATTCACCAGGATGAAATAAAATCTCATAATATTTTTCATCTTCAAATGTTTTAATCCATTTTTTTATTTTATTGAAGTCTGTAATACTTCCAAAAAATGCTTTTGAAAAAGTAGTTTTAATATCATTAAAAGTCACACCACTATTTCTAAGAGGAACATTTAATTCCTTACAAAATTTAGCAACAATGGGAACAGAATCCATTAAACTATGCACTTTGTGTATGTCTATATGGGATGGATTAAAACCAAGAATTTCTTCAAATTTCTGGAGTTGAGATTTTATTTGTGAATCATAATTATTATTTTCAAATTCTAAGTGAAGTCCAACACTTAAGTTTTTATTTTTTGAAAGATTAATTAGTTCGTCAAATTGTTCTTTTTGATTATCAGTAACTCTACCAATCATTACAGTTGTGGAACGAATTAAATTACTTCTAATAAGTTCTAAAATAACTTTATTAAAAACTCTACTCATACCAAAATCATCAGCATTAATAATCAAATATTTAGTCATAATTTATGAGGTTTTATATTTTATATAAATTTTTCTTATCTCCTATTTTGAATTATTTTTTATATTTAGACGAGGCATTTTATTTCACAGTGTGGCAGAGCCACATAAGAAATGAAATAACAAATTATAAATTAAAAAGAAACAAAATCAAACTACTTTCAAAGTTTTTCGGAGTATACTACTAAATACTAAAATAGACAATAAATAAAACCAAAACCAATTAAAAAATCCAAAAAATTTTGGACTTCCTAATACTGCGAAGAAATCCATAAACCATCTAAAGAAAAGCAAAAACGGAATAATTGTAAATAATGAACCCTTCATACTAACCTGCATAATCTTTAATCCAATAGGCCAAATATTTTTATTAACCTCCATCATTTTTTTGGGATTATCTTTATATTCTTTCATCTCTTTTTGTAGCTCTTTCTGCTCTTTTCTTAACTCTCTCAATGTTTCTTGGTCTGTTGCATACTTTTGAACAATTGTAGTTATCAATACAATAACAAAAAACACAATCAAAGAACCAAGAGTCAAATTCCAATTAATCAATGCCCCCGCAGTTGGATTTAATACTGCACCAACAGAATTTTTCACAATCGGAACACTATTCCACATAAAAACAAGAAGCAACGAAATTGCCATTAAACCAAACATAATCATAAAAAACCTATTCATACCTTCTTTATCCATGGGTTGTTTAGAAATTTTAATTATTTAAATCTACCCACTCATAAATTTCTTCATAGAAGGATTCATATCTTCCATATGGTCTTTAGCAATTTGCTGATAAAACTGATACATAATCATAATTACTAAAAGAATTGCAGTTCCTGAAACAAGAGCCCCAAGTAAGTTAGTAATTGACGCAAGCACCCCTACAGCAAGCCCTCCCATAACTGTCAAAGGCATAATATATCTATCCAAAATACTTTCTAAAATTCTATTATCCTGTCTAAATCCCGCAACCTGTAAACCAGACGAAGAAATTTTGTGCGCTTGTGATTTTGAATCCATTCCCGAAGTTTTTACCCATACAATAGAAAATATCATTGATAAAAAAGCAAATGTTAGAACATGAGTAAATCCTTGGATAAGATACTTCCACGCAAATCCTCCCCTAATTATTAATTCTAAAATATTTGTGCTTCCAATCCAAAAAGCAAAACCAGATATTGCCTGCCCATTTACAAAATGTCCTAAAACTGTTGCATGCCCCAACCAATTTTCTAAAATTCCCCCAAGCATTTGTAATTGTGCAACCAAAGCAGCAGTCAAAATAACTGGAATTACAGAAGCATAAAAAAATGACAACGGCCACTTAACACCATACCCCCTAATTCGTCCAAAAGACAAGGGTATCTCAACTTTTAATGACTGAACCCAAACAACAACTAAGAAAATTAATATTGTGGAAATAATTGTGGCTGACGCAGATATAAATTCTACAGGATATTTATTTATCAAAGACTGGATTATTACAAATATTTTTCCTGAACACGCAGTATTTTTAAAATCTAATAAACAATTTTGCCCTTGCTGATTAACAAACTGGAACGCGCTTGTTATAATTCTCCAACTAACTCCTGCCCCAATAAATAAACTAATTCCAGAACCAAATCCCCATTTTTTACTAACTTCGTCCATATAAAAAATTGCAAGTCCACCAAGAATCAATTGAAAAATAACAATAAAAGTAAATCCTGGCACAGCTTGAAGAGCATTCATTATAACATATATTACTGCTTCAAAAACAATAAAAAATAAAACTAAAATTTTTTGAACTCCTTGAAAAAACTTTTTCCCTTCAACAGTTGTTGTATCAATATTAATAATTTTAGCACCAGTTAATAATTGTAAAATAATAGATGCCATTACAATAGGTCCAATACCTAATGAAATAATACTTCCAAAATCTGTTCCCATTAAAATTGCCAAATATTCAAATTTTGCAAGAGCATTAGAAGACAAACCAAAAAGAGTAATATTTGCAAGAACAAAAAATGTCCCAAGAATAATTAATGTCCATCTAAGTTTAACTTTAAAATCTAATTTTTTTTCACTCGGTTTCTTAACTTCTGGAATAAAACTAAATATATTTCTTAAATCCATATTTATTTATTAGAATTTATATTTTTAAAGATGTTGATATTATTTCTTTCCTTCTCTTTTCGCAATAGTTCTCGGACTTTCAACCAATGGAGTTTTAATCTCTTTAATTTTCTTAACAATAATTTCTCCACCAGCTTTCTTGACTTTTTCAATTGCAGATTTAGAAGCTTCTAAACATCTAATCATTAATTTATTTTTAACTTCTCCAGTTCCAAGAATTTTATATTTTTCTAAATTAATTTCCCACTTGTCTCCGACTTTTTTTCCGTATTTTTCTAAATTCAATTCAATCTGAGCTAAATTAATTCTCTGGCGAATATCTCTTTTTGTTCCACGACTTGTAATTCCACCTTTACCAAAATAACCATGCCCGTATAATTTTGTAACAAGAGTTTTTTTATGGTCTGCTCGCTTCCCACTTCCACTCATTCCTTTTCCACCTTTATGTCCACTCTTTCGCTTTCTCTTCCGAGCGCCTGTCCCATGAGTCCCCATTCCATGTCCGTGCATTCTACTTGATTTTTTTCGTTTGTGTGTTTTCATTTTACAACATCCTCTCCATTAATTCTTTAATTTTATCGCCATGATTCCCAAGAACACCTTTCTTAACACCAAAATGTTTCTTTGCATCAATTCCTCCACGAGGGGGATGTAATCTAAAAAACGGCTTCAACTTGCCATTCTCATCTTTTAATCCACGAGCGTCAATTAATTTTTTATACATTGTTTCATCAATCTCCCCGAACGCAACAAAGTCTTTTAGTCGATGAATCATTCCAATTTGCTCCTTTGTCGGTTTCTCTAAAACAATACACGCATACTTTCGTCTAAGTCGCAATCTAAACAAAGTCTCTCTAACAGCTTTCTTTAGCCCAACATCTCCACGAATCCTTATTGCTGTTATCATTGTAAAACTATTGCCTCCATATCTCTTGATGCTTTTAATGCTAATGAACCTATTTCTTTTTCTAATAAACTATTCCTATTTTTATTACTTAAGGCTGTAGCTTTCCAATATTGAACGAGATGACTTTGCTCGTCTTTTTTAAAATCTTTTATTTGTTTGTAAACTTTTTTAGAAATACCAAGCAATTTATCCATATTTTTTCTATCCGAAGAACAATGAGAGGATGCAATTAAATCCTTATAAGTATTACATATTTCTTTCCAGTCTTTAATTATTTGTTCAGAATAAGCTTCAGGTTGTTCAGAAATGTTTTCTAAACTTTTCCTATATTTTCCATTGTAATCTGGGATTCCAATACGACCAAATTTTTCAAGTATTTCTTGTCTATGTGTATGGCCATAAACCTCTCCCATATCAATAAGATATGTTTTATTAGATGGTTCACAGTTATTCATTCTTCTCTCTCCGTAGTTTTCTTTAATGCATCAACACACGCTTTAATTAAATTAAATGTAGTTCTTTTTCTTCCAAAAGTTTGACTATAAACATCCTTTATTCCTGCAAGTTTCAAAACTTTTTTTAACTCGTTTGCAACAACTAATCCAGTTCCTTGTGGAGCAGGAATTAAAACTATTCTAACACTTCCTGCTTTTCCTTCAATTTTATGAGGAATTGTATGTAGTTCAGAACACGCACAATCAAAACTAGCACATGTTCTTTTAATTTTAAATAAATTTAACTTAGCTTTTTTTGTTGCTTTATCTCTTGCTGGAAGAGTTTCCTTTGACTTGCCAGAACCAACTCCAATATGTCCCTCTCCATCTCCAACAATTGCCATAGCAGAAAAAGTCGGAACATTTCCTTCTTTTGTTTTTCTTTGAGTCTGTCTCCATGCTCTTCTTTTCCCACCACCAAACTTACCTTTTGATTGTCCGATTGAAATTAAGTCAGATTTAACATCAATTAAAGAATCCACAATTTGTGCTTCAAGAATTTTTTTATCTGCATCAAGAATTTCATCAATATTTTTTATTTTTTTATCTTTAACATCTTGTCCTAATTTTGTTTTTGGGTCCCACGCTTCAATTATTTCTTGCCTTGTTGGAGGCGCATTAAATCTCCTTCTTTTTTGTCCACTTTCCTTTGGCTGTTCTTTTTCTTTAGCTTCTTTTTTTATTTCTTTTAATTCTTCTAAATCTTTTTCATTTAAAACTTCTTCAGGTTTTTCTGCATATTCGTCTTGTTTTATCTCTCCACTCATTTTATCTATCAAAAACCCCATTTAATTGTTCTGATAATCTTTTTGCTCTTGTTTCAAGTCTATTAAAATCTAATTTTCCTCCATCACTTAAAACATATTCTTCTTTCCATCCATTATATAAATTCAAAAGCTTTGAGGTGGATTCATAATCTTTTTCGTTAAATGATTTTTGAGCTTTTCTAATAACATTGTCAGCATTATCATAAACATATCTGATGTATTTTTGCCAAACACTAGATAACATTTTATATCTTTCTTCAGTAATTTCTATTTTTTCTTCAGTCATTTTATTACCCCCTCTGGTTTTAATGTAGATTCTAATTGCCTAATTGCATTTTCATACCTAGTTTTATTACCCTCATTTAGCCAACCTTTTCGCAAATCTAATTCATACATGCGAGTTAGATGTGTTTTTGCTTCTACAATATCTCCTTTATCTGTCAATTCTTGCGCATAATCAAAAGTTTCTTCTATAGACTGTTGGAGATTTCGTATAGTTTTCATTCTTTTTTGCAAACTAATTTTTCTATCTTCTATATTTTTTGCGAACACCATATCAATATAATGGTCTCTACTTATTTCAACATATTCTTCACTCATTTTATCTTCTCCATAATTTCCTCAACATTTATTTTATTTTTCATATGCTCTCCTTTAATTCTATTTTCTTCAGGAAAACATTTTTCATCACAACTTATCTCAATTCCAGCTTCAATAACCCCTTTTAAAAAAGCATAAATTTTTGTTTTGTGCAATGTTTGAATCATGCCAAAATCTACAATTGGAGTTTCTAATTTTTTCTTTTTAATTTCTTTTCCAATTAAATATCCTGTTAAATACGATGCACTAATTGATTTCAAACTTCCTTTTGCGTTTTCAGGCCACCTGTGTTTTAACAAAGCCTTAGAACTAACACCAAAAACAATTTTATCCTGTGCCTCCTTGCTTATGACATACTGGGCAATAATATAACGATTAGTTCTTCTAAAAACAATTCTTGGTTTCCCACTTTTAAGCAACTTTAACCGACTCAAATAATCAGTTTTACATTCTTTTCTTCGTCGTCTTATTGTCTTTTTCATTTTTGATAATTCCTATTTTGTTGTGTGTGGTTGGGAAAATAATTTGTTAAATTAACCACCCTTCTTTTTTCAGACATTTCAGCTATTCCAATAAGTTTTCTTCTGCAAGTATATTTTTCAGTCCTAATTGTAAATTCTTCTTCTCCTTTATTTCTTTTCCCTAATAGTACTAATCTTTTCCCACTCATTTTTTCAACTCCATAATATATTTTTTCAAATGAGCCCCACTTTTAAACACTCTGTTCCTTATTTTATTTCTAATATCTTTTGTCTCAGCCCTGTCAATTTCTCCCAACACTTTTTTCCCAGCAACTATTTTTCTTAACTTCCTTGTCATAATAACATAATCTTGTTTTCTTGTGTTTACTTTCTTCTTAATTTTTCCTGTTCCACGTTTATTTTTCCTTTTAACATTTTTCTTTCTTCCACCAATATCTTTCACAAGAATTGCACCTTCTTGTTTTAAATCCCTAATATCTTGTTTTGTAATAGCTTCTTTAATCTCATCTATTCGCGACTTCAAAAACACAACTCTTTCTCTTCCAACTTTTAAAGCACTAGACGCCAAAGTTTTTTTTGTTCTCAAATTCATTTTTTCTCTTCCTCAACTTTAATTTTTTTTGATTCTGTTTTTTTCTCTTCCTTTTTTTCAACTTTCTTTTTGCCCTCAGTAGAAATCTTCTCAGAAGATTTCTCGGGGTACGCCTGTGGTGCTGGTTTTTTATTTTCCTTTAAAAATTTCTTAATATTAAAATTATAAATTTCTATTTTTTTCTCTTTAGCAATTTTTAAAATTTCTATCTTTTTCTTTTTACCAACCCTTCCAATAATTGCAATTTCATTTTTTCCTAATTTTTCTAAATCAGAAATATTAAGCACAATTACAGGTTTCTTTTCATCCAAAGTTCCTCGTAATTTTTTATCTTTTTTATAACCAACACTAATAACAGAAGGATACCCTCTTCTCATTTCTCTCATTTTATTATCTCTTCCAGTAGGATTTCTCCACTTCTGCTTTTTCTTTCTACCTTTACCCAACTTAGAATATCTATTCCAAGTTCGTCTAAGAAATTTCTTAACCATTTTTATATTTCAACCCCGCATTTACTTGTGATAAAAATTCCATCCTGAAAAACACGCCTATCTCTTTTTCCAACTTTTGTCACATTTTCAAAATTCGCTGCAACCTGTCCTGCAAGTTCTTTATTGTGTGAAGTCACAACAATAATTTGCTTATCTATTTTCACTTCAACCTCTGGAACAAGTCTAGCTTTTCTTGGAATTTTCTCACCTAAAAAATTCTTAATAATTGCTTCTTTTTCTTGCACATCAACAGTCATAGGAAAATGACTAAAACAAATTTTTAACTTATATTCAAATTTTTCTTGCACACCCTTAATCATATTTCTAACATGTGCAGCCAAAGTATTCATCAAACGCTTTTCAGTCTTAGTAGCTTTTTTATTTCCAAAAATAATTTTATTATCTTTTTTTTCCATTACCAATTTCCCAATCTTAAATTCTCTTTTAATTTCTCCTTCAGGACCTTTAATTGTCAAGATAGTATCGTCTAAGTTTGCTTCAATTCCTTCAGGGATTTTTACTTCTTGATATAATTCTTTACGCATTTTTAATTCCTCCAAAAATGTGTGGTGAAAATCTTTGATTTGCTCTTTTCATTTCAATAAAAATACGCAATTAAGCATCCTCCTGTTTGTTCATCATATGCTTCTTCGTGTGTCATAAGTCCTTTATTAGTTGACACAATCATTGTCCCAATATTTCGTGCAGGAAGATATCTTCTTCTATATTTTTCAATTTGAGATTTGTCAACACTAAATCTTGGCTTGATTGCTTTACACTCAAATAATTCTCCAATTGAAATATCCAATATTTTATCTTTAGTATTAATTTTATATTTTTTAATCGCACCTTTTTGTTTCATAATTTTCAGAATTTCAATTAACAAATTTGAGATAATTTTAATTTTCACTTTATCTTTTCTCGCCTTCTTGGCATTCCTTATCATATTTAGTGCATCTGCAACTGTATCTTGTCCCATTTTTAACTATATTTGTTGAATCCTATTTCTGTTGCGATTTCTCTAAAACAGTGTCGGCATAAATTTAATCCATATGAACGTATGTGTCCCCCAAATCTCTGACATCTCTCGCATTTTCTTGAAGCAATTCCAATCTTTCTTTCTTTTGGTTTACAATGCTTCAAAAACTTTGCTTTTACAACTGGTTTTGCATTCAATTGCTTAAACTGTTTTTTGTAATCACTTGAGGTCATTTTAAATAAACTCCACCTCAAAATTTTCTTCCATAAATTTAATTATTTCTTCTTTTGTGATAATTTGTCTTTTTGGTATTTTTCCTCTCTTAATTTTCTTTAATCTAACTCTCTTACCAGCTCTTTTGAAAACAACTGTAACATCAAATCCCTTAATTCCAATATCTCTTTGATACTCCATTCCAGGAATTTCAATATATTCTTTAACCCCAAAAGAAAAATTATTTTCACTAACTTGTTTTTTCTTTAAAACACCTTCAATTGTAATAAACATTTTTTTCAAAAATTCTTCCATATTTGTTCTAATTGTAACAACAGTTCCGACTTCTAAATTCGGTCTAACTCCTAAAGAAGGAATTCTTTTTTTAGATTTTGTCCGGGCAGGTTTTCTTCCAGGAACAAGCAATCCCAAAAGTTTAACACCTTTCTCTAATTCTTCCGCAACTCCGCCTATATTCAAAACTACTTTTTCAATTTTTATTTTCTTCATAATATTTTCTACCATTATTCAATCACAACCAATTGTTTAATTAAAACATTAATTTTATCTTCACCAGATTTAACTGAAGCCATTTTTCTTTCTAACTTCAATTTTTCAATTACACCTTTTTTACCAGCATGCTTACCCGCAAAAATAACAACATTTGCTTTTTCTTTTAGTTCAAGGCATTTTATAATTTTTTTTGTTTTTAAATCAAGAATTACTGAGTCATTAGTATCACATTTTATATCCGATAAAATATTATTGCCGTCATTCAAATTTAATTGTATTTTTTTCCCTTTTAATATTTTTTTATTAACAATTTTTGAAATTTTTTTGTTAGCTTCTTTTTCATCAACCTCTTCAATTTTAAATTTTCCATTTTGTTTTAATTCAATTCTATAATTTTTTTTAGAAGGAACAATCGTCACAACATCAAATAAAGATACACCTATTTTATCTTCTTTTACAGCCTTGCCATTAATTAAAATATTATTTGCATGAAGTGATTTTTTGACTTCTTTTCTATTCTGCGCAATTTTAAGAATATTTCTCAATACAACTAAAATAGGAATTTTTCCAGAAATAGGTCTTACTACAAAAGTTGTACCTTTTCTCGGGACTGGCCAATTCTTCGGAACCATTTGCCTTTTCAAGTGTTTCATTTTTTCTTTTCTCCTATCTTATCCTTTGATTTTTTACTTTCGTTCGACGTCGCTATGGCGGACGTTGCAGAAGATTCGTTCTTCTGCTTTTTAGGTGTTTCTATTTTTTCTTCTTTTTTTGTCTTGAGATTTTTCAATCTTTTTCCATCTTCTAAATTTAAAGTTGTAATTTGTAGATTTGAAGGTTGCATCTTAATACTAACCTTTGAACCATCTTGTTTTGTTGTTTGAATCCCTTCTATAGTAACTTTTGAAATCTTAAGAAAAACTTTTGCAATTTTTCCAGATTTTCCTTTAAATTTTCCACGAAGAATTTTTACAGCATCACCAGTTTTTACAGAAATATTTCTTTTATCATATTTTTTTCTTAATTCCTTTGATAAATTAATACTAATAAATTTCTTTTTCAAATGAAGTGGAGCATTCGCTCTATATTTCCTCTGCTTCCGAGGTTGTTTACTTCCTATCCATTTAGTTGAAAATTCTTTTTTCATTTTTGTTTTTTTGAGTATTTATCTTGAAAATCTGTAAGCCCTTGCCTATAAATTTCAATATCAATATATTTTTTTGCCATATCTTCAGCTTCATTATATTTTTTCAATGTTTCAGTTATCAAATTTCCATTTTTAGAGCCAATTGCAAATCCCAACTCTACCAATAATTTTGTTAATGTTCTACGATGTTTCGCAGTTTTATCTTTTTCAATAATCATTTTAATAAACTCCTGAAGCAATCTTAGCCACAGACGGCCATCGCTCCATTACCTCCCTTGCAACAGGTCCTTTAATTTGAGTTCCTTTTGGATTACCTTTATCATCTTTCAAAATCGCAACTGCGTTGTCTTCAAATGCAACTCGCTCCCCAGTTAATCTTCTGTATGATTTTTTTTGCCTAATCAAAACTGCATCAAAAACTTTTCCTTTCATATCTGGAACACCTTTTCTAATACTAACTTTAACCCAGTCCCCAATTTTAGCACAAACTTGTTTTCCTTTTTTACCTTTGAACTTTTTTACTGAAACAAGTTTTACAATTTTCGCTCCACTATTGTCAGATGCAATTAATTTTGCACCTAAATTCAAACTTCGTGTTGTTCGTGCGCTTACTGCTTTCATATTTTCTCCTCCCCAGATTTAATTTTTTTAACAACAACAAAATGTATAATCTTGCTTAACGGACGACACTCTTTAATCTGAACCATATCTCCAACCCAAATTTCTTTTTCCATACAAACAGGAAGTCGAGCATGAATTTTTGTTCTTGACCTTGCATATCTTTCATATTTTCTAACATAAATCATTCTTTCAAATTCAATTGTAATTCTTTTGTGGAACTTTCTTGTTACCTTACCTTCAAAGGTTTTTCCACGAGTTTTTAAATTTCCATGAATATGACAATCTTTATCTTTACATTCAGCTACGACTAATTCTGGAGTTTCCATTTTTATTTCTGTTTTTTTCTTTTTCATTTTCTATTTTTGTGTATGCACCCCTTCACTTACTCACTTATTGAACCTTCATCAAATCCTTGTTTAACCAAAAGAGCTTTTATTCTCTTTGTATGGTCTCCCTGAAGTTCAATAATGTTATCTTTGTAAGTCCCACCACAAGCAAGCTCATTTTTCAGGGCTTTTGCGATTTTCTTTACATTAATTCCACTTTCAAATCCGCTTACAACAGTAACAATCTTTCCGTATCTTTTTCTATCGGTCGTTACTTTTATCCTTTGTGAACTTTTTACGATTTGTTCACACACACAGGCCTGCTCTGGCAAGCCACATTTTGGACATATTTCCATGTTTATTTCTTATTCAACTCCTCTGATTTATTTTCAGTTTTGTTGATTGTATGTATTCTAGCAATAATTTTTCTAATTTCTTTAGCTTTTGAATTTCCACTTTTTGCAGCATTAGCTTTTGATTTTACTAATTCAAATTCAAATTCTTTTAATTTTTTCATTCTATCACTAATATTCATTTTTTGTATATTTCTTGCTTTTAGTATGGCCATTTTATTTTTTCTTTTTTGTAGTTTTCTTTTTAATTTTTTTTACAGGTTCTTTTAATTTTTCTGTGTTGTCTTTTAAATTTGCAATCAATTCATCATTAATATCTATTTTATCAACTAATTTTGCATAAGGAGATAAAATACTAACTTTTATTCCGACTGTTCCAGGTTTTGTTTCAGCTCTTGCTTGCGCCCTATCAACAACTTTTGCACTATCTCCTGCTTTTTTCAAATAACCTTGGGCAAATCTCCATGATTTTGCACGTGAACCAGGAAGTTTCCCATTTAATCGTATTTCAACTCCAAGAGCACCAGCATTCATTATTTTTTGCAAAGCTCTATATGAAAGAACTTTGAATTTTATTGGACCAAATCTTTCAAGTCCAAGAGCAATTTCATCTGCCATTATTTGGGCATCAAACTCTGGTTCTTTTATTTCATCAACATCAATATGGGGGTTTTCTAAATGAAATTTTTTCTTAAGTGTTCTTGTAAGTTCTGAAATTTTTTCTCCCCCGCGCCCAATAACCAATCCCGGAGCATTAGTCGAAATAATTATTTTCTCTCCAACAGGAGTATATTCAATTTTAACTTTGCTTACTTTTCCTTTACCTATTTCGTTTTTAATATATTCCTTTGCTGCAAATTGGGCTTTCTTAAACTTAATTGTATTTTTTTCTTCCATTTTTATTTATTTATTATTTTATTTTTTGAATTTAATTTTTTACTTTTTGCACGAATTATAATATGTGTTCTTTTTCTTTTTATTCCACGTTTTCCATAGGGACGAGAACCCATATTTGCCACAGCTTCACTAATAATTGGCTCATTAACATCGTGATTGTTTGCATTTGCCAATAAACTTTTTAATAATACAATAAAATGTTCTCCTGCCCTTTTTGGAAAACGTCCAGACATTATTTTTCCTTTTCTATGTGGAATTTCCCCTTTCATTGGAACAGCTTTTTTTAACTTAGTAACTTCTTCCAAATCATTGATTGCTTTTTCAATTGGCTTATGTTTAATAAATTTACAAATAGAGATAGAATATTTTGTTGAAATAGGAACTCCTTTAATATTAATCATAACTTCTTCTTTCTTTACATTTTTTGTAGGTTTTTTTACTTCTTTTTTAGTTTTAGTTTTTTCTTCAACTTTTTTCCCAGAAGTTTCAATAGGATTTTCTTTTTCTGTTTTCTGAATAGGTATTTCGGTTTTTTGTTTTTTCATAGTTCCATCTACAGCCTTTTTATTGTCTTTCATTTTATCGCGAGGCCTATGCGCAATGGCTTTCTCTGTTTTTGTTGGAGCATATTGTTTTTCTGTCATTTTTATTTTTTACTTTTACTTCCTTTAGTTGCGCCAACACCAGCCTTAGTATGTTGGGCTCTTGCTCGTGTAGGGGCAAATTCACCAAACTTGTGCCCAAGCATTTCTCCAAGGATGTCTATTGGAATAAATTTATCTCCACGGTGAATATGTATTCTCATCCCAATCATTGCTGGAACTACAATTAAATCTCTACTATGTGTTTTTACTTGTTTTCCTTTTTCAATTTTTTTACGAGCACGACTAATAAAATCTTCAATTTTTTGGAAATTTCTCAAAGCACTTCTTCTCTGTCTTGAACGCATAAGTTTAGCAAACTCCCTAACCTCCAGAGTTTTCAACTCTTCAAGTGTCTTCCCACGAAATGTAAATTGTTTTTTTGTTAGTTCCATCTAAATAAAATTCCTCCTTATTTTGATGTATGAAAATCTTTGATTTACTTCCATTTTATTTTTTCTTTCCAGTCCTTCTCGGCCTAATCAGTCCAACTCTTCGTCCAGGTGGAGCATTTCTTTTCGCAATCTTACTCTTCGGATTCTTTGCCCTACCAGAACCAAACGGATGATCAATCGCATTCATCTTAACCGCAGAAGTTCTTGGCCATAATTTACTTTTAGTTTTCTTAATGAAATATTTTTTCCCCGCCTTAACAACTGGCTTACTTGTTCGTCCAGCACCGGCAACAACTCCAATAATTGCTCGACAAGTCCCTTTAAATTTCTTCTCATTTTTAGAATGCATCAAAACAAAAACAAAGTCTCCAATAATCCTATTAACTATTGCTGAATTTCCTCCGCTCTTAATAAATTTCCCTCCGTCATTTGGCCGCGATTCAATATTGTATATCTTTGTTTTTACAGGAATATTTTTTAGTTCTACAATATTACCTTCTTTAATTTCAGTTCCGTTTAACTTTATTTTCTGCCCTTCAAACATATTTTTGAAAGCAGGAATATAGAAGCTTCCGTCCTTGTGAGCCACTTTTGCCAACGGAGCAGAGTGCGCACCTGAGTTGAAAAGCTTTACAACAGTCCCTTCGCCTTCTGAGTGTGCAGGATACTGAACCTTGTACCTAAACACCCGTTTACTAACTCTATAAGTTGAACTTCCTTTTCCACGTGCTTGAACAATTAATCTTTTTCCCATTATGCAAAATCTCCTAATTTTGTATTATTGTAAAATTTTATATTTTTCATTCTTACATCAATCCCAACTTCGTAGCAATATCCATTGCCGGAAAGTCCTGTTTTAATTTAACATAAACATATTTTTTATTTCCTTTAATCAAACTTCTAACTTTACTAACTTTAACACTAAACATTTCTTCAATTTCTTGTTTAACTTTATCTTTTGATTTTCTTTTATCAACTTCAAAAGTCAAAACATTTGCTGATTCAATCATCATTACTGCTTTTTCTGTAACCACTGGTCTCATTTTAGTTCCTCCGGAATTTCAAATTCTGAATATTCTTTTAATAATTTTTCTCCAAACATTAATCTTGAAAAACACTCTGCTGTTAATTTTGCATCTTCTAAAGCATTGTGTGCTTTCCTATTATCTTCCATTCCACACATTTTTAAAATATTTTTCAACCCCAGTTCACTAAAATCCTTATCTTCTATTAAAAATTCTTTTTTCATTTCAAAATATTTAGTATGTGCAATTGAGTGGGTATCAAAACTTCTATGATGAAATGGAATTTCTAATCTGTATTTCTTAGATTTAGTCCATAAAAAGCCAATATCAAAAGTAGGATTTTGACAAACAAGTGTTTTCATCTTTCTTGTTTTAACCCAATTAAAAAATTTCTCTAATAGTTCTTTTTGCGATTGTTTATTTGAATCTCGCAATTCTTCTTCAGTTTTTCCAATAACTTCAATTAAAGGTTTATCTCCCCCATCTAAATATTTATCTTCGTCATCAATTCTGCATTCATCAAAAAACTCTTCCTTCGTCTCCAAATCAATAGCACCGATTTGCCAAATTCCACACTTAACAAAATCAATACCACTCATTTCTAAATCTACTACTATGGGCTTCATTTCCTCTCCCTCAATTGTTTAATTGCTTCCTCAGTATAAACAGTTAATCTTCCAACACCACCGCTTGCTAAATCATTAACTCCTAATTTTTTAGCAGTCACAACATCAAAAGCTGTTGTCTTAAGTTTCTCTTTATTTCCAACAACAATTAGTAATCCTGCGTTTGATTTGTATTTTCTACCTCTTAATTTTCCTTTTCCACTTCTAATACTTTTTTTCTGTACAGCCAAACCAAACAATTTTTCTCCTAAAATTTTCTTTAAACTAGAAACCAATTCTTTTGCCTTCAAGGTTACTAATTTTGATTCAACAATAAAAGGAATATTTTCAATCTTAGAATTTTTCAAAGTAGCGTATTTTTTTGTTAAATATTTCGCATCTATTGTCGCACTTAAAGCAGATTCAATCGCAATTTTCATTTCCTTTTTATTTATTTTTAACAAGCTAATCATAGAAAGAACTTTTGGTGGATGAGGACGTCTCCCACCTCTTGTATTTGAAACTTCTGCACCAACCCAATTAAATTGCGAACCTTTTCTTGTCATAATTTTTCTTGGGATTCTTGAAATTCCACGACCATATTGCGACTTCCAAACTTTTCTTTGATGAATTAAAATCCCACTAGCAGAATGCTGTTTACCTGCAACTGGCGACGGAGCATACGGCTGTTTAACTTTTTTAGCCTCAATCACTTTCGCAACAATATCTTCTCTAACTTTTTGAGAAAAACATTTAGGCAAAGTAATTTCTTTTCCTTGTTTCCCATTTATGTCTAAAATTTTATATTTTTTCAATACCATTTTATCTTAATCCTACCAATTCAAAATTTTGTTTTTTAGTTTTCTTAGTTTCCCTTAAAGGAGCAGTAATAACAAGTTGTCTTTTTGAAGGACCTTGAACAGAACCTTTCACAACAATATAATCTGTTTTAATATCACCATATTTTTTTATATTTTTGAATTTACCTTCAGCTTTTCCAATATCAATTATTTTGTTATTATAAACAACTCTTGTGAACATTCCTAATTGCCCTGCCATTGGAACTCTAAAAATAACTCTCGCAGGATGCCAAGGTCCAATACTTCCAGGTCTTCTTCGCCCTTTTTCTGATTTGTGACTTTTTAATGTAATTCCAAATCTCTTAACTGGCCCAACAAAACCTTTTCCTTTTGTCAATCCCCTAAAATCAACAAGTTGCCCATTTTCAAAAACATCCAAAACAGAAAGTTCTTTTCCAGAATTTTCTTTAACAAAATTAATTTTATCCTCAACACTTCCTGTAATTCCAATCTCAACCAAATCTGGTTTTTTCTTTACGCCAGTTTTTTTAACAACAGAATAACAAATCACTTTTACATCATCATATTCTCCTTTAAAATCATCTAATTTTTTAAATTTTTTAGGAATCTTTATTTTTTTCTTTAATTCTTTATCTAACTCTTCAACTAAAATATCTTTTACAACTTTTTTATTTTTGTAAAACCTAACAGAAAGAATTTTCATTGGAGGACATTCTAAAACTGTCACAGGAATAGTAATTTGCTTATCTTTAGTCATAGAATCAGGCGTATTGTCCTTCACAGCCGCAGACATCATACCAGCTTTATAGCAAATAAAACCTTTCAAAATTTTATTAGAATCAATAGAATTCCAGTTCACTCTAGGTAAAAACTTAGCAGCCCTTTTTCTGGGCCAAAATTGCAAACTTCCTTTTCTCGGTGATTTTCTTGTTGGCATTTGTTAATAACGCGAAGATTTTCATTTTATCTTTTACCCTGGATTAAATAGTGAGAAAAAATGTCTATTTAAAGGTTTTGGGGATGGTGCATTGTTAAGTTAATTGGTATTTTAAGAGTATAATAATCTTTTTATAAGTCCATTTTCTTTTGGTTTTATGCAAGGTTTAATCTGGTTAGGACTTATTCTAAATGCTATTCTCATTTGGGTAATTTATCGTTTGTGCAAAAAAGAACCTAAAAAGGATATTGATAAGCCAAAAGAAGATTATATAGATACGAAGGAAGAACAGGTAAATCAAAAGGTAGAGAAAAGAAAACCCAAGAAAACACAAATAGAAGAATTACTTAGTGTAAGAAAAGAGAGAGAAGAACTTGTTAAAGAAAGAGAAAAAAACATACCCAAATTTGAAGAGGTTGATGATGAAGTAAGATGTATTTTTAAGGAAAAGGTATTTCTTTTTGATAAAGAAGGTTATAAATTTTATAATGATATTTTTAGAAATTACGGAAAATTAACAATTAAAAATAAATATCTTGCAATAGATGAGGAATCAAACGAATGGGTACTTTTTTTTCATAGAGAATTTATGCGAATAGAGATAGAAGATTTTTGTGTAGAAAATAATTGTAAAGGAGATAAAGTAGTAATTCATCATACAGATTTTTCCACCACCAATAATAAAAAAGAAAATTTAAGAGTTATGTTTAAAGAAGAACATAACAAACTTCATCATAGATAAGATTAAACAAGGGTAAACTTAACAACTTATATTAACCAACTCCAACTATTTGTTATTTGAATTAAGTTTAATATCTGTTGCTAATTCATAAGGACAGCAATTTATCGCCTGATGTTTTCTAAGCCACGCTTACGCTTCAAACTCAATATCTCTACTCATTTCTTCCCCATCAATCCCGGCCTTCCTTACAATCTTCCCTTTTCTCTTAGCAAGTTCCCGAATCTTTGCAAAATCTTTTTCTCCTTCTGGCTGAATAATATTCTCTACAAAAAAAGTATGATTAATCTTAGCAAACTTAAAATCATCTTTCTCTAAAACAAAACTTTTAGCAATTTCTTTGTCCTTTGTTTTCAAACTACAAAAATCAACTTTAGGGTCTTCACCTTCTTTTCCAGGTTTCCCTGCTTTCGGTGCTTTCGGTTTAATCTTCAATTTATCATCACCAACATTAAAACTCAAAGCAAAAAAAGTCTTAGGAAATTTTTCTAACAAACCAATCAACTCTTCTCCAGACATTTCTTTATCAATCAAATATCTTTTCACACCTTGAAATTGCTTCTTTTCTTTAAACTCCAACTCACCAGCTAAATCATTAGTAGAAACAACTGCCCCAATAACTTGAGTTTTATCCTCCCCTAATTTTTCTGCCATATCCCTAACAAGCCCATTAGCAAATTCAGCAGAAGTTTTAATTGTATATTTGCCATTAGAATTTTTCACTTCAATCATAGCCCTATTTCTAAATTCTCCTCGGCTAAATTTCTGAAACAGCAAATGCACAGATTCGTCAATTTTATTATCCACTATCTTTTTTATAAAATTCATAAAACACTTTACCTAAACTCACTTATAAATTTTCTTATTAACAAGTTTTATAAATTTGTTTCAATTAAATATTTTATAAAAGAGGAAAATGGACAACGAATATTTTAAGAAGATAACAATCACTTTAATCCTTGCAGTTCTTTTAGTTTTGACTTTCTTACTTTTAAAACCTATTTTAATGTCAATAATAGTTGGAATTATGTTGGCAATTGTATTGTCACCATTATATAAAAAATTAAATAGAATAATTAAATCAGAAAATTTAGCATCTTTTTTAATTTGTCTTTTTTTATTTATTTTACTTGTATTACCTTTCTGGTTTTTTACTCCAATTTTAATTAATCAGTCATTTAAAATTTATTTTGCTGCAAAACAAACAGATTTTGTAACGCCTCTTAAAACAGTGTTTCCTTCTCTTTTTTCTTCAGACGAATTCTCTGCAGAGATTGGTTCAGTTATTTATTCTTTTGTAACAGATACTGCTAATTCTTTTGTAAATATATTCTCTCAATTAATCTTAAATTTCCCAACATTATTTTTACAAGTATTAGTGACTTTTTTTACATTATTCTTTGTACTTAAAGATAAAGAAAAAATTATAGATTATGTCAAAAGTTTAATGCCTTTTTCAAAAGAAGTAGAAAAAAAATTATTTGAATCTTCAAAAGGAATAACAATTTCAGTTTTATATGGACAAGTATTAATTGGTATAATTCAAGGATTAATTGTTGGTTTTGGATTTTTAATATTTGGTGTTCCAAATGCATTGCTTTTAACTTTGTTAGCTTGTCTTGCAGGAATTTTTCCTATAATTGGGACAACAATTGTTTGGCTACCAACATTAATTTATCTTTTTGTTGGAGGAAATATTTGGCCTGCATTAGGAATAGGTATTTTTGGTTTTATTTCAACAACTATTGATAATTTTATACGTCCAGCGTTTGTATCAAAAAGAACTAATATGCACCCCTTATTAATTCTTATTGGAATGATTGGAGGGTTATTTCTTTTTGGAATTTTAGGTTTTATATTAGGGCCTTTAATAATAGCTTATGTATTAATAATTATAGAAATTTATAGAAAAAAAGGTACAGTAAGAATTTTTACACAAGCCTCATAAAATATAAAAATAATCTTCTATAATTAATTAAGAGGTGAAAATTTATGAAATTAAAAATTAAACCAATGAAATGGACTGCAGGATTGCCGGTTGTTATGTTAAACGAAAAAACTGCATTAGAATTAGGAGTTCATACAAAAGACAGACTTTTAATAAAAACTTCATCATCCCCTTTTAGAACACTTTCAACAGTTATTGATGTTGTTAAAGGACTCATAAAAAAAAATGAGATAGGAGTTTCTTTAGAATTAAAAAAAAGATTGGGATTAAAAATAGGACAATATGTAACTGTCTCGTTATCTCCAACTCCAAAAAGCATGTTTTTAATTAAGAAAAAATTAGACAAAAAGATTTTATCTCAAAAAGATATAAATGAAATAGTTAATGACATTGTTTCCAATTCTTTATCCGAACCAGAAATAGCACTTTTTATTTCAGCAATGTATTCAAATGGTATGACCTTAAGAGAGACAATTTTTTTGATAAAAGCGATTCTAAAATCTGGAGAAAAATTAAATCTCCGAGACAAATATATTGTAGATAAACATTCAATAGGGGGAATTCCTGGAAATAGGACAACACCAATTGTAGTTGCTATCTGTGCAGTGGCAGGGTTAATTATGCCAAAGAGTTCTTCACGAGCAATAACAAGTGCCGCAGGAACTGCAGATGTTATTGAAACAGTGGCACAAATAGAATTCTCTATGAAAGAGGTAAAAAAAATAATAAAAAAAACAAATGCTTGTATTGTTTGGGGAGGTGCTTTAGAAATGGTTCCTGCAGATTCTAAAATCATTAAAGTAGAAAAAATACTTAAGATAGACCCTAAAGCACAATTACTTGCATCAATTATGTCTAAAAAATTAGCTTTGGGAAGTAAATATATTTTGATAGATATTCCTTACGGAAAAAATGCAAAAGTTAGAAAATCAAATGCTTTAGAATTAAAAAGAGATTTTGAAAAATTAGGAAAATATTTTAGAAAAAAAATAAAAGTTGTTTTAACAAAAGGAGATGAACCTATTGGGAACGGGGTTGGTCCAGCATTAGAACTAATTGATGTTATAAGAGTTTTAGACCCAAATAAAGATGGGCCTGAAGATTTAAAGAAAAAATCTCTTTTTTTAGCAGGAGAGATATTTGAATTAACAAAGAAAGTGAAAAGAGGAAAAGGTATGGAAATGGCAGAAGAACTTATTAATTCTGGAAAAGCATTTGAAAAATTTAAAGAAATTATTAAAGCACAAAATGGGGATATAAATAAAATTAAAATTGCAAAATTTAAAAAAGATGTTTTTGCACATAAATCAGGAAAAATAAAAGAAATTCATAATAAAAAAATTGCCTCTTTAGCAAGAGTCGCAGGATGTCCTGTAGACAGATTATCTGGATTATTTCTTTATGTTCATCTTAATGACAAAGTAAAAAAAGGAGACAAACTTTTGACAATTTATTCTGAATCAAAATCGCGTCTTGAAGAAGCAACAAAATATTATAGAGAAAAAAAACCCATAAAAATTATATAATTAATCTTTTAAAGTTGTATTATTTTTTGTTTTTATGCCAGAAAATTACAAAACAAAACTTGTAGAATATATTAAAAAAAATATTAGTAAAGGTTATTCTTCTGAATCTCTTAAATGGGCTTTGATTAATCAAGGATATTCAAGAGCAATTATAGAAAATTCAATTATTGAGGCAAGTAAAGAACTTTCAAAAAAAGTTCCAGTCTTCAAAGAAAAACCTCATATTAAATATGAAATTATTGATGAAAATGATAAACCAATTATAATTAGAAAATCTTTTTTCAGAAGAATTTTTAGAATGTAATTAAAGATAAAAATATTAATTGGAATTACAAGAAAATTAAGAAATTGCTCTTTTGAATTTAACCAGTTTGGTAATGAATCAAAATCTATTTTTAAGAATAGGTTGAAACGCCCCTGCCCCGAATCGAACGGGGATGCCCAAAAGGGCCTCGGTCTCAAGCCGAGTGCAATACCATTATGCGACAGAGGCACAAAATTAATATAGATTAATTAATTATTTTAATAAAAATTAGATTTTAAAGATTTCTATAAGGCATTTTTTGATAAATTTATAAATCTCTTCTCCCCTATTCTTCTATGGATTTTAAAAAAATAAAAATAAATTTTCTAAAATTTTATTTTAAAAATCAGAAAAAAATCAAATTTTCATTTACATTTAGTTTAGGAATTTTTCTATTAATTTTTTTTACAGCAAACCAATTTTCTTTAACAGGAAAAATTATTGATACAGAAGGATATAAAATTATTCCATTAAATCCACAAGAAAGACAAATAATAGAACAAAATATTTTATCAAGCGAATTCATTAAAGACATTCCTAAAAAAGACCCTATTTTCTTGAGATTTTTTTCTTTTGAAAATGGAGAAAGGGTTTGGCAAGATGGCTTTTTGGTTGGAAGAGACGGAATTTTAACACAAGGCGAGCCATCAATTTATTTTTCAATCCACTCAAAATATATTTCTGAATTAAATGGAGGGGATTTATGTTCAATAATTGGAAAAGCAAATAAAAAGGGAGATGTTGGAATTTATAGTGATTACAATAAAGCAAGATTATTTCTAAAATACGCAGGTATGTTAAAGCATAGAGGGTGCTTGAGAATGTAGATAAAATGCAAACTTATAAAAAACAAAAAGCTAAGCCTCTGACTCAAGAAGAATTAGAAGAAAAATATAAAGATGTTCAAGAAGAAATGCAAGAAGTTTTAGGTTGGGTAAAAGAAGAGGAAGAAAAATTAAAACAAGATAAATTTAAAACATATCAAGCAAAATCAGCGGCTAAAAGAAATTTAGTAAAAGCAAAAAGGCGTGTTAATAGTGTTTCTGGAATGGTAGATTATTGGAAAAATAGATTAAACGGAATGAGTCATTTTCGTGCTTCAATAGAACTTAATGAGTATTGGGCAAGTTTGAAGAAGTGATATATCTTCAATTAAATTATTATCTCTGGACTAGAATCTCTTCTTATATTTCCACATGCAATATAAAATGCATCTTTGTCAACAAGAGCGGTAAGAGCTTTTACAGGGAATGTTTCTTTAAATATAGGTTCATTTGAAAATCCAAATTTACCTTTCCAAATCCCATTTTGTTTTTTAAAGTTATATGCTATTCCATAATTTCGTTGTGAATAATGTTTTACAAAACTTAGCTCTTTATCATTCATTAAACCTTGACCAATAGTAGCAATCCCCCAACAATCAGCAATAAATCCATCTTCAACAGAATCATCTTTTTTATCCCATCTAAAATATCCTCCAAATGCTACTGGAGCATTTCCAACAGAAGGATCTAAATACCAGCCAGCAATACTATGTAATTCACAATTTCTCTCCTCGGCTCCTTTGGGAAGATCACATTTTGGAACTTTCATAATTTATTTATAGATTTTTTATTTATAAAAATTTATATTCAAAAAACACCTATTTATTTGTTACTAAAGAAAATAACTAACCCTTCCCAATCCCCTCAAGCACCCTCAAATCAGGACTCAGCAAATAAATATGGTCTTCTTTAAATCTTAAACCACGATAAACTTTTTGCCATAATTCTCTTCGTGCTTTATCTTTATAAAAATCCCAATAAAATTCTGGTTTTGTTTTCATTAAAATCCTCCAAAAAGCATTCTGCACATTTGGATTAGGATATTTTGTAAAAACAATTGACCTACATTCGTCACCAGGAAAATCAATTCCTCTCGCAGCCCTAGTAGAAAATAAAACATCTGTCTTTCCAGATTTAAATTCTTCAATCAAAAAACCAGTTTTATCTTTTATTTGAATCTCAATTAATTCTTCACGAGATTTTAAATTGTTTAAATTAAATTTATCTTTTTCTTCTTCATTTGGCAAATCAACAAACGCATTTACATGAACAAGTGCAGGTTTTACAGAAACTTCAACACATTTATCCAAAGCTTTTAGATAATCTCCACGTGTTTGTTTTCCACTAGAAAAATTTGAATATTTACAATCCATTTCCAACCCAGTTTTTTTAATCTCTATCTTTCCTTGCTGTTCTGCTTCAGCTTCAATAACTTCAAAATCAGACAACCCAAAAATATTCTTCAAAACATTTCCAGAATGAAGTGTTCCAGACATTAAAACAATAACTTTATTTTTATCTATCATTTCCTTAAATTTCTTAGCCAAATTTGTAGTAACTAAACTTAAAACAATCTGCTCATCTTTTTTACTCACAGTCAAATAAGTTTCATCCAGAAAATCCTCAAACATTTTAGCACTCTCTTGCAAATCAAATAAATAATTTTCATCATCTACACCTTCTAAAAAATTTGGAGAATTTAAAATAGTTTTAAATAAATCATAAACTCCTGTTTCTTTTAGAGGAATAATTTCTTTAGACATACATGCGTCCCCAATACGAGGATTTCTTTTAATCTGTTTAATCATCAAAGCAATTTCTTCAATTGTGTTTGAATCTTCTTCTGATTCACCAATAGCATAAATCAAAGCATTTTGCAATCTATCCAAATTAATATTTTTTTGATTAGAAAAACTATCCAAAAATTCGTCACACTCGTCAATAATTTCAATTTCTGTAGAAGGTTTTCTATTAAGCAGAGATTCAAGTTTGTACTTCATAGAATTAAAAACAATAACATCAGAATCAATAAAAGAATTAAATTGTTCATAAAAAGCACAGCCAGATTTTCTCTTATAAAAAATAAAATTTGTATTTTTCAATCCAAGATATTTTTTTTGTTTTGAATTAACAAAACTTTTACCCCCAAGTTCATATTTATCTGGAATAACTGGGCACCAATAAGGACAAACTCCTGCAACTGAAACTCTTTTCACATCTTTAATATCTGAAAAATCTTTTGAATTAACATCTTTATTTTCCTGTAAATATTTTCTAATTCTTTGCCAATTCTTTTCCTTAATTTCAATTTTACAAGGAATATGAATATTATCTGCAGAAATATCTTTTCCAATTGTGTTTTTTATTTCTTCCCTTTTTCTAACAAAAATATCATGAAGTTTTAAATTAACTTCTTTTATAGCTGTGGGAATTGCATTTTTGTTGTCTTCTAAAAATTTGCATTTGTGATTATTTCGGCCAGTTATAACACTTATTTTTAATTTTTCTTTATTATCTTTCAAGATATGTTTATTATTTTCATAATCTTTTTTATACTGTGTTTGCAAATTTTTTCCAGGAACAACAATTGATGTTCTACCAAGTTTTCTCGCAATGTTCAAAGCAATGGCAGATTTTCCAGTTCCACAAATTCCATGAATAAAAATAACTTTTTTTCCTTTTTTAATTAAATCTAAAACTTCTTCTACAATATCTTTTTGAGATTTCTGATTAGAGAAAACTTTAGGTTCAAGAAATTTATCACCTTCATATAAAGACCATACCATAAGTTATTTTTGAAAACAGGCTATATAAATATTTTTCAAAAATAGCCCCGAAGGGCGAGCATCACTTTATAGGCGAGTGTAAAAATTCATATTCAATGAATTTTTGACAGGTTAAGAAAAATAATTTGTAGTTATAAAATTTTGGTTAGATTACATTTTTCAACCACAAAACTCCAGAAATCATACCCACAAATCCCAAAGGCATCCATAAATCTGAATTTATAGGTAAAAAGAGAATTGATAGAAAAAATAGCAATGCCGAATATTTGTAAAATTCCATTTTGATAAATACTTTCTAAGTTAGCGTTCAAACTAGAAGTTTGAACTTGACGCCGGATAAAAATTAAATTAAATCTATCCGAATAAAGCGCCAAGTCCTTCTGCTGCAGCTGCTTTAGGTTCTTCCTTAGGTTTTTCTTCTTCTTTCTTTTCTTCCTTAGGTGCAGAACTTGCTCCTGCCGGAGCACTTGATACTAAACTAGCATTTTCTAATTCACTAGCAATATCAACATCTTTTAAACTAGCAATCAAAGATTTGATTTTTGAATCATCAACTTCAACACCAGTAGCCGTAACAACATTTTTCACGTTCTCTTCACTAACTTCTTTTCCAAGTTTGTGTAGCAATAATGCTGCATATATGTATTCCATTTATTTGTTTCCTCCCACTTTATTGTGAGTTTGAATATTATATTTCATCTTATCCAAAAAGGGCCCCCAACCCTGCAGCTGCCGGAGCTTTCTCTTCTTCTTTTTTAGGTTCTTTTTTTGGTACTTCTTCTGGAGCTTCAACAACTTCTTCTGGCTCCCCAGAAATAATTCTAATTAATCTCTTTTCTTGCCCAGCTGCTTTTTGAACCATTAACCTTGCTGTCTCTCCACAAATATAACCAATTTCCATAGCAAAAGATAATGACTTTCCATAAGATGTTTTCAATTTTTCAATAGTTCCTACCTTATCTATCTTAATCTCTAAATATAATATTCCTGTTTTTGTATCAAAACCAGATAACGGAATAAAACCAACTGAAAAAGGTTTGATGTCTAATTTGGCCATAATGTCTGCAGCTGCCTGAGAAATTTTACTCCCTTCTTTAGCAATAACTTTTGGTTCTTTAATATTAATTTTGCCCTTGTCAATTTGAATCTGAATTCCTAATGCTCCAAGTTCACTAATTGCAGGACCTGGAACCAAATCAGTTGGCCCAGCTTCAACTTCAATATCAAATGGAGCTTCTTGTCCTTCTTTTGCCTTTGCAGGAGTCTTGCTTTTCAAAAGTTCCCCTGCTAACTCAAAACTATCTAAATCAGAAAACAAAATAGCAATACTATCTTCAATTTGTTCTTTAATTTTTTCAGCTTCTTTGTTTCCAGATTCATCAATGGCCCTAAACATTAAATTTTTCTTTGGAACCTTAACAATTGCCTTTCCTCTTAACTTTTTCCCAATTTCTTGAAACTGCGAAGCTGGAAGATTTTTAATAGATGCAATAAGAACTGTTTTTTTATTTTTAATTAAATCTGCAATTTCTTTTACTATATTAATTTTTCTTTCTGGAATTTGTTCAATTGTTTTTTTCATTATCTTACCTGTATCTTCTCTGGTTTAGTCATAGTGAATTTCAATTCAACATTCTTAATATTCTCTTTTTCTCTTGGAAGTTCTTTTTCAATTCTGTTATATACAGTTAAAATATTTTCAATTAAATCCTCATCTTTCATACTCAACTTTCCAATTGGAAGTTTAATACTCGCTTCCTTTGTTCTAATTTTCAAACTATTGTTAATTTTCTCTTTCAATTCCCTAATAATTTTATCATCAACATTCATCATAATTCCCATCTGAGGCGACGGCATTTTTCCTGCAGGCCCCAAAACCCTCCCAAAAGTAGTAGCAACCTTTGGCATCAGACTTGCTTGAGCAATAAAAAAATCATATTTTTTAACCAACTTTTTCAATTCATTTTTATCATTATATTTCTTAAACTGCTCTGCAGTAATTGTATCAACATCTTTGTGATTAACTTCTAAAAACGCCCCAATTTTTTTATCTTTAATTTTATGCGGTACTGAAATAAAAACATTAACAGTATCTTTTTTAACATTAAATTTTTGCAGATTAATAATTAAGTCCAGAGTCTGATCAAATTTTCTTTCCTTACCTTTTCGCAATTCAACTAATGCGTTTTTTAATTGTTCATTAAGTTCTACCATTTTCTATTTAAATCTCCCAAATTATGCGTCAACACCATAGAATATATGTGCCAACGATTTGGTACAAACGACTTAGAATTTTGAGAGAATTTTAATTTATAAACTTTGTCATAACAATCCTTAAATACCAAATTAATTTTTTCTTTAGATGATAAATAATTTTATATGGTATCAGTCAGGATTGCCGAGAATTTTGGAATGCGACAAAAATTATAAATCAATAACGCCTTTTCAATGTTTGAGTAAGAAAAGATGTTGCCCTTCCATGCTTAGAAGAGTGGTTACGCCGAAGTTATTGGAAAGCGACAATGAGAAAAATTCAATAATGCCTTTTCAATGGCTGAGCCAAGGAAACCAGGGGGTGTCCTCGCTATGGAATTAGTTTGTTTACTTTCAACAGGAAAAGGGACTTGGGCACAAATTTCTGGATTAATGAAATATGGGGAATGGGATAAAATAATTATTCTCGGAAGTGATTTTGCAAAAGATTTCAAACACGAAAAAGAATTTGAATTTATTAATATTGATTTAGACAAAAAAATAAAAGAATTGCGAGATGAATTTTCTACAAAACTAAAAGGAAAATTTCAAGGAATGGAAGTCGCCCTAAGCATTGCATCAGGCGATGGAAAAGAACACATGGCTTTGGTTTCCGCATTAATCAATCTTCCAGTCGGAGTGCGATTTGCAGCATTGACAAAAGAGGGCGTTATTGATTTGTAAAAATGCCTCCAATAAATTTTAATATTTTTTCAATGATGATTTTAGGTATTTTTTCTGGATGGGCTTCAACATTAGTTATGTCTATTTCAGAAGATTTAATTAAAAAAACAATTCCAAATAATTCTTCAAGAATAATTTTAGTTATTATTTCTTTTATATTATTGATGATATTAACATTGACAATGTTTCTTTTTATAATAATTTACAATTCAGTTTTATTTTGGTAATTCTATTGTTTCTCTTTAACTTTTAATCTTCAACTTCTCCCTATCCTCTCCCAAAACATAAGCTCGACTTCTCTTATGCGAATCTAAAACTTTCAAACCAGTCGCACTCGCTAATTTTTCACAAAACTTTTCCATCTCTTTGTTCGTCGGCATTCGGTCGTAACCTAATCTTTCACGTGCAAATCCAACACTCATAAAACCCTTGACCTCAACAAAAAGAGGATTTGCCTTTTCAATCAAATTAGCGTATTCTTCTACATATTCGTCATTCATATTCAAATCACGAACTAAATTTATTCGAAAGATGCCCCTTGTAGACATTCCTTTGGAAATGTCTCGGGGTACACTCTTGGGTGCTGTTCTACAACTTAGTCTACCCATTAATTCCAAAGTCTCATTCAATTTTTCCCAAGCATCTTTTACAGAAGATCTATGAAACTCATTATACAATTTTTTATTTGGAGCATTCACAGAAACATAAAGTTGTGTAGGCAATTGGTTCTTCGCTTCCAATTCTCTAATCTTTTCAGGATACAAACCATTAGTAACTAAAAAACTAGTT
>JBDLJZ010000005.1:0-34047 GCA_039714095.1 Nanobdellota archaeon
TTTATTCAACCCCCATCTCCATCCGCCAAGCATTTTTTTCACCAGAAATTTTCTTATTCTTCACTTTCAATTCTTTTTCAAACAAAGGACAATCTAAAACAAATGTTTCAAATTCTCCACCTTCTCCTGCTGGATGAATTTTATATTTTTTTTCTAATTCTGTAACATCCTCAATAAATTCTTTATTAATTTCTCTGCCAAGCCACTTTTCGTCAAGTGGAAATGCTGCAACTCCGGTAATTATTATTTTGAATTTGTTTTTTACAAGTTCATTCAAGTATTCAATTTCGTCTTTGTGCCATAATGGGCTAAAACATTTTAGATTTAATTTATCACAGATTTTTTGGATTCGTGAGGCTTGATATTCTGAATACAACGCACCTGTAACTATTGTATCAATTTTGTATTTGTCTTTTGCGTTTTTAATTGCACGCTCTAAATCTTTTAATTCAATTTCCTTTTTACCTTTTGTTTTATCAATTATCAAAGGAATATTCATAACCTCTGCTTGTTTTTTTGTCTTGTCTATTGATGGTGTGTGAAACATATAACTATCTTTGTTTTCCGAATAAATTGTTATGAGACAATCTAATTCATATCCTTGTTTTTTTGCTAAATATGCAGAGTAACATGAATCTTTTCCACCTGAAAAAAGTATTGCCGAGTGTTTTGATCTTAGACTATTTTTGATATTAATTTCTGAGGTCAGAGTGGGAGTTGCTTTCATAAGAAAAAAGAGATGAGAAGGTTTTTAAGATTTTTTACTAAACCTTTCACCAATATATTCAACTAACTCGCTTCCAGAAATTTGTATTGTTTCAGAACCTGCACGAATATAAAATTCTTCTCTTCCTTCAATTCTTAAAAATATTGGTTTGTTACTTTTGAAGCAGTCAACTTTTAAAACATGTTTATCTTCAATTTGCACTAACTCAAAATTCAAAAATGAAAAATATTTTTTTCCGATGTATTGTTTTATTAAGTTTGTGAAATGTAAATTAAATCTATCTTTGTTTGCAAAATTATCTTTTTCTATTCCAAGAATTTTTCCTTCATCATCTACCCCAACTAAAAGAGTCCCGCCTTTTGAATTAAGGAATCCTGTAATTGTTTTTAAAACAGAAAGTTCAATTTTTCTATCTTTTTCATTAGTGTAAAGATTCATTCTAAGAGTTGACTTAAATTCTAAGTTTCTTTTTTCCCCTCCTTTAATTAATTCTAAAATTTCTTCTGGAGAATCTATTTGTTGTATAAATAAATTGGGGTTCCTTTTAACAAATCTTTTTATAAAAAAGTTTAAGGGGGTTTTTTTGTTTGTTTTTAAATATATAAAACCAATTGTAGAAGAAAACAATGCACCTAAAGAAACAAAGAAAAGGCTTTGCATTGTAAAAAGATAATTTGAAGCGTCAAAAGTATATAATAAAAAAAGTTTGATTGAGTATTTTGTAAGTTCTAAAATTACTCCAAGTGAAACTGAAAAACTGAATGCAAAAATTGCAATAAGAGAGTGATTAGTTTTTATTTTGTTATTAGAATACAATATGAACATTATCATAAAACCAATGAAACCTAATGTTGCTCCTAAAAATATTTGGATTATTAGTCCTCTTATATTACCCAAGAAAAAACTAATTATTATAAATAAAAGAATTGCAAATTCAAATTCTCCAGGAATATGAATTTTATAACTTTTTTGTACGAACGACGGAAGAAACACGAGTAAGAGCAAAAGAATATTTACAAATAAAATATGCCATGTTCCATAATAATAAGAATTGACAATTGCAAAAATTAATATTATTTTTATTACAATTGATAAAGGGTTCTTTATTTTTGCAGAGCCGTCTTTTATTAAATCTAAAAACATATAATTAGTAAGAAAATACTGTTTAAAGTTTTTTATCTTATTTGTTATAGGTTAATTTAATTTTATAATAAATCCATACTAAAAAAAATGTAAAGAAAATTCCAATGATATACCAAAGTTTTATTGATTCTCCTGAAAATATTGAGCATAACAACACTGCAATTGCTGCACCTAACCAAAGAAGATTTAGTGTTAGTATAGTGTTAAAACATTCTTTTTTTTCTTTGTATGAAAAAAATGAAGCACCCCCAATTGCAAATAAAGCTGCTCCAACTAAATATGCGAATATTTTTTGTCCTGTAAAATCAAATAATTCAAATACAAATTCAGGAAATTTCATTAAAATAATAGCAAAAATTATATTAATTACAAAATAGATTAAAAACCAAATACGTAATAAATTTGATACACCTTTTTTCATAAAAATACAAATATTTCAAAGTATAAAAATCTAATGTATAAATCTTTATAAAATGATTTTCCTATTAAACGTTATAATATGAAAAATTTAGTTTCACGACTAAAGAATAATTTTTTTAAAAAAATTGTTCCTATTGCTGTAGCATTTTCCACTTTTTCATTTAATTCTTTGGCATATTCTAAAGAAAATTTATATAATGCATACTCTCAACCAAAACCAGATATTGTTTATGAAAATAATATTAAAAAATCCAAGACAGAGTTTTTGGCTTATAGAAAATATGATGTTTCAAATGGATTTTTGTATGATTGGGAAACTTTTGAAATAGGAAATTTAAAACGTAAACAAAATGGAGATGTTCTAATTAAGAATAAGAATGGAGAAGAAGTTTGTATTTCAGATTTTTTTAATGAAAGAGATTATGAAAATTTATTATCTAAAGAAAATTTAGAAGAAATAATTTCTAAATTAGGCACTGGAGAAATGTTATGGGAAGATATTATTTTTTCTGAAGAAGATAGCATGACATTTGGAATGTTAAAAGATTCAATTGAGGAATTATTTGAATCACTTGGAGGGGTTGCAAAAATAACTTATGGTGAAAATTTTGGAAATTATAAAGTAGGCTTAGATGCTAATGCGGATTTGGAGCTAATTACAACAACTACTAAGAGTGGTGATTTATTAGAATTTATTAACAGAGAAAAAGTTTTGGCTTATGTTAAAGGAGATATAAATTTAGAGTTGGGGTTTGAAAGAAGTGAGATTATTCCTACGGGTGATATGGAATGGGATAATTTTTTTGAGGCAGGAGGATTTGTTAAAACTACTTGGAATTATGATTTCTATAAATCTTTTGAAAAATTTTCAGAGATTGGTTACAAGAATGGGGCTTTAAATTCAAGTTTAATTAAATTTGGAATACAACAGCAAAAATGGGAAAGAGAAAGGATTAGTTATAAATCTAATTTTAATCTAAAATTTAGATTGGATCTTTTTGCGCCATTTATTTTTGATGAGTTAATAGAAGAAAGACTTGACATTAAAGAGCAAGGATATTCTGAGCTTGGATATGGAATTTTTGAATTGAATGATTTTTTACTTATGGCAGGAATTAATCAAAATAGCGTTACAAGAAATGAAAAATCATGTAAAAAAATTAAAAACAAATTTTTGGATTTTGAGAGAGAAATAATTACAGACATTTATGATTGTAAAGAAAACACTTCCAATGATTTTAAAGAGAATGTTCTTTATGGAGGAGGGTTTGTAATGGAATTTGCTCAGCATTTATCTTTTTATCTTGCTGGAGCAAATAATAAGAACAACAATCAATTTGGAGTCTTTGCAAATAGTCAATATTTTAATGGAATGCTAAATAATAGAGATTTTGAATTTTCTTTTACTATTTTTGGAAATAAGTCCAACCCTTATTATGATTATTACTATAGTAGGGTTAAAGCTCTTGTTAGTCCAATAAATATTGAAACTAAAATGAGTCCTAGTTTGCTTACTGGTTTGTTTTTGGGGTTTGAAAAAAAAGACTTTCTTGAAAAGCAAAATATTGTTTTGGGATTTCCTAGTAATTATCATTTAAAATTTGAAAAGATTAAAGGAGAAGATAGTAGAGGGTATTCTTGGGATATTGGACTAAATCATTTTGAGATGGGGTTTTATTATGAAGATTATTTTGGCCCAAAAATGCATGGGGAGACTAATTTAATCAAAATATCTGGGAATATTGATAATGTAATGAATGTGGCAATAAACTCAGAAATTAAAGTTAAAACAAATTATAAAAATGAATTAGAGCTTGAAGGATTTGGGATTTATTTTTCTAAATATTTTTAGCACTAATTGAATTAATTTTTTAGTTCTTCTATTAATTCTTGTAAAGGATTTGGATTGTGTTTTAGGTAAATATGTTTTAACCAGATGTGAATTTCTCCAAAATGTTCTTCTTGGTCTAACCAGACTTTACTTTGATTGTCTAAATGAAGTAATGATGAAAATGAATTAATTCTTTCTTCTTTTGTTTGTTTAACAAATTCACTAAATGGAATTTTTGTTTTGTGTTTGTTATTTTCAAAATGTATACAAAGATTTTCATATATTTCTTTTATTTTATGCTTTATACTTATTTTTCCTTTTGGCAAAGAAATTGAGGATTCTCTTAGTGCATTTTTATTAAGGATTGTTTTTTTTATTCTTCTATTTTCAGTTATTATTGCTTTGTTAAGAGATTCTATTAATTCTTTTAGTGTAACTTTTCTAAACCTTGGCATAGGACTTCTTGGAACTAATTCAGGAATTTCTTCGTCTAATTCTATTCTTTCCATTGAATATTTTTTTCCTTCTTTTTTACCAAATAGAATTTCATCTATACTTTTGATATATTTATTTAATAATAATTCTGATTTGATTCTTAGTAAAAGTGCTGCTGCTAAAAGGACTTTGCTTGAAATAAAAAAATCAGCTTCTTCTAAATTATTGATTTTTTGTAAATATTTGTCTGTAAGAATAATTATATTTATATTCCAAGGGTCTAATTGTTCTGTGTTAATTAAATCATAAATTATATCTTGCCATCCGAGCTCTCTGTTAAATAATAAGTCATGGATTTGGTTTTGCTCAAAATTTGATTTATCACCTTTCATAAATTATTTAGAATAGAAGAATTTATAATTGTTTTTACGTTTGGAGAGAAGTATCAAGTAATTACTACTTTAGCAGAATAGTGAGCTGTCATTTTTTAAGAGTAACAAAACCGAAAGATTTATATAGAATTGTATGTTCTATATTCTATCACCTCTTTTTACCCAGGAGAGGCTTCAAGCTATACTATTTGTTCGGTTTGGAAACTCTCCCAGGGTTTTATGTTTCACTTGAAAACCCTAGCGAAATATGTGATATTTGATGATATTATGCTCCTTGAAATATCTTAATTGTGAAGCTAACCTCCCTAAATTGTGAGGCACTGGCTAATGGAAGTTGAGATATTTTTTATGATTAGAAATAACTATTCTTTTTTCTCTTCTTTAACTTCCTCTTTCTTTTTTCCTTCAAATTCAGAATAATGACATTTTCCACAATACAATCTTCCTTGTGAATTCATTAGAAAAACTCCAGGACCGCAACGAGGACAAAATTTTTCTCGTGTTATTTTTTCGCCATCAATTTTATATTTAGAATATTTCTTACTAGTTGGCTTATTCTTATGTGGTTTTTTTCCTTTTTTTACAACTTTTTTGGCACTCATTCTTTTTTCTCCTCTTCTTTTATTTCTTCTTTTGGAGCTTTTGTTGAAGAATCATCAAATTGCTTCAGCGAGGCAGGGGACTCTGTTTCCAACCCAGTCTCTTCTACCACAGGAGCCTCTTGTATTTTTTCTTCTTTTGGTTCCTCTGTTTTTTCCTCTGCAGATTTTTCAGCTTCTGCTTTTGCTGTCTCAGCTGCTGCCTTTTTTTCTTCTGCTAATTTTTTAGATTCTTCTTCACGAGCTTTTTTTTCTGCTTCTCTTTGTTTTTTTGTTTTTATCTCAAAATTGTCTTTATCTTTTTTTGACTTGTAAATTTTTGCTAAAACTAAAAATTTTTTTACACCAAATTTTCCTTTAATATAATTTATTTTTATATTTTCAGAGTTTATTGAATATTTTTCAGAGATTAATTTTTTCACATCAACGTGGCTTGGAGTTATATTTGACTCAATTTCTAATTTTATTTCTTTACGGTTAAATAAAAGATTTTCTTTTTCTTCTATAATTTTTAAATCCATTTTATCTTATTTTTATTGCGTAATTTCCTTTTTCATGGATATTTAATTTTTTTACAATCTCTGATTTTTCAGGATTTAGAACAACAATTTTTCCTTTAAACCCTTCTGTTGTTTCTTTTGATTCACATTTTGGACAATTGTCTTCTTCATGAATTAATTTGCAAACTTTGCATGCTTTTGGTTTAAGCATTGCGAGGACACCTACGGTTTCCTTCGCTTAACCTTCCCTTCCTTTGCGGTTGGGCGATTTTTTTCGAACTCAAACTTTGGAAAGTCGATATTAATTTGAAATATTTGTCGCATTCCAAAATTTTCGGCAATCCGTTTGAAAATCGCGAGAAAGTCAAACGAGGTAAATTTAATTTACTTATCATTTTTTGCCACCTCTTCCTTTAATTTCTTTTTCCTGAGCTTTTATTAATTTTTGTGCGTCTTTTTCTTTTTTAATTTGGTCTTCTTTAATCCATTCAATTTTTCCAAGTCCTGGTTGTCTCATTGTAAGTCCAATTTTTGGTTCGTCTCCTTTATGACTTATTGCAACAATTCTTGCCAAACATAAATCATCAATTTTTAAGTTTCTTTTTGATGTTTTACCAGATAAAGAATTTGTCTTGCTGAAACTTACAAAATCGTCCATAGTTTGTGAAATGTGAATCATTCCTTGAATAATTCCCATATTTATGAAAGCTCCGAAAGATGTAATTTCTTCAATTGAACCAAAAACTAATTCTTGTAAAACAGGTTTCCATACCAAAAGTTTGAAAGTTGAATTGTAATATGCAGCTCCGTCTCCAGGAATTATAACTCCTTCTCCAACATTTAGAACTTCAACAATTGTCACTACTTTTCCAAGCTCCTTGCTGTAGTAATCAGAATAGGTTTCTTTTAGCTGTTTATCAACGGCTTCAGAAGTAGGCAAACCAAATAATTTTGGGGCTACTCTTACATAATCATCAACTTCTACAAGATAGAACATTTTATCTGCAAATTATAATAAATTTTGCTTTTTAAAACTTTCCGCCTATTGAAGCTCTAATTTTTGCCCACGAATTATTAGTTTTTTCTTTAATTTTTTCTTTAATTCAGAATCCAAAGTTGCAACAATTATTTTAGGATTTTTTTCTATAAATTTTTTAATGCCTTTGTCGACATAATTATATTTTAAATCAATTTTTTCAAAATTATTTTTTTCTAATAATTTTAATGCAAAGCTTGCTTCTTCTCTAAATTTTAATTTTTTCTTTGAAATTGATAGACGTTTTATCTCATTAATTACTTGAATAGGAATTATAATTTTAAATCCCATAAAACTTATTTCTTCAAAAAAATCTATTTTTTTTCTTATGCCACTTAAAATAAAATTTGTGTCTAGTAGGACTTTTGTCATATATTTTTCTCCTTTAAAGCAAGTTTGGCTAATTTTATTGCTCCTTCTTTTGATTTTGCATTTACAGTAAACAAATTTTTATGACAAAAAATGGCATCCTTAACTCCTGTAATTTTTTGGAGTTCTTTTCCACTTAACCCCCCCCATTTTTTTGGCAAGTCTTTTCTATTCTCAAAATTTCTAAGTTCTTCTCTTACAGACCAAACATACCAATGGCCTTCTTCTGCACGGAATATAACAAATAATTTATTTGTATTATTAATAATATAATCTTGCCAAGGCACTTGTTTTTCTAAAATACAAATTTTTCCTATTGAATTTTTGATTGAGTTTTTAATTATTTTTTCTATTTCTTCAATAGAATTTGCATAATCAATTTCTCTCCTTAATAAATCAGTTACAAAATTTAATGCCTCAAAAAATGCTTTATCATAATCTTTATTTTTATTATCCCAATTAGGTGTAAATGAATTTATAATTTCCCCAATACAATAATTAGGGATAACTTCTTTAGATACAATTTGTACTCCGCTATCTAATGCGTCAATTGGTTGAATAATTTTTTCATCAATATAATTAAAACCTTTCTCAAAGTTTGCAAGTTTTTTTCCAAAATGTTTCCAAACCAATCCTGCAGAGGCATAAGGAATATTATTTTTTCTTTTTAATTTAAAATCTAATTGGTGATGATCAAAATCTCCTGTTTTGGGATTGTATTTTTTCCCCAAATCTATTCTATAATTTGTCTTAGAAAATTTTGCTTCATCTCTTGTTCTAATCACTCTAATATTAGGATAAATCAATCTTAAAATTGCTATTGCGAATAATTCATCTGTATGAAACCTTCCATCATGTGTAGCAATAATCTTCATGTTTTATCTAAAAAAGGAATATTTATTAATTAAACTATTTTGTATTTATATGGAAAATGGTGATAATATTTTAAGAATTCTTGAAGAAACTAAATTAGCTTTGGAAAATAAAGATGTTGTTAAACTAAAAGAACTTAGTAATCAGACTATTCACACAGCTTCGGTTAAACAGGATTCAATCAATATTGCCATCGCTGTTGTTGTTTATTCTTTAAGTAAAATTCTTGAAAGAGTTAATTATAAAAAATATTCTGATTGGGACAAACTTTACAAGTCAATAGTTTTTGCAATTGAAGGTTCTATTATTGCTGCAAAATCAAAAGATGAATATAAGCTTAAACAAAAACTTGAGATGATTAGAAAATCTGTTGGAAAACTTTCTGGAAATTTAAAGAAATATATTGAAGACGTTTTTAGACGGGCGTCTATTAGTAAGGCTTCGCGAATTTATGAGCATGGTATCTCAATGGAAAAAACTGCAAAGCTTCTTGGAATTACTATGTATGAATTAGCAGAATATGCTGGAAAAACTGGAATTTCAAATATGCCTGAAGGAAAGACCACTGATGTTAAATCAAGAATTAAATTAGTAGAGAGTTTTTTTGGATGAGGCAAGAAGAAAAAGAAGCGAAAAAAAAATATGACTTATCTGCAGAAGGGTATCATAATCGGAGGACTAAAGAAAATCCAAAAGGGTGGTTTTATAATGAATTATTAGAAATGCCTTCTACACTTTCATTATTGGGAAAAATAAAAAATAAAAAAATTCTTGATTTTGGATGTGGAACAGGGATTTATGCAAAATTTTTAACAAAAAAAGGTGCAAAAGTAAAAGGATTTGATATTTCTAAAGAAATGTTAAATATTGCAAAAAGAGAAAATCCAAAATTGGATTTAAAAAAGGGTTCAGGATATAAAATTCCGTTTAAAGAAAAGTTTGATATTATATTAGCATCTTTAGTAGTTCATTATCTTAAGGATTGGGATAAAATGTTTAGAGAAGTTGGAAGAGTATTGAAAAAAGATGGATTTTTTATTTTTTCAACTGAAAATCCTGTTGTAGAATCTAGGAAAAAAATAACTATTGGAAATAAAAAAATAAGTGTTTTTGGCAATTATTTTAATGAAGGAAAAATTTATGGTTCATTGAAAGATAACAAAGGAAAAAAGATGAAAATATCATATTATCACAAAACTTATGAAACCATTATAAAAACTATTCTCAAAAATAATTTCGAAATCATTGATTATAAAGATTGTTTTCCTTTAAAGAAATCGCAAAAATTGTTTCCTGAAGATTATGCTAAATATTCAAAGAATCCACTTTTTTGTGTTTGGAAGGTGAGAAAAAAATGACAGCACCACAGGCGTATACTGCCTCGCTAAAGCTCCCAGCACAAGAACCTCTTCGAGGCCCCGAAAAATCTTCTACGAAAATTTCTACTAAGGGCATAAAAGTAATAATTTTTGACGCAAGTATTTTGATTACTTTTGCTATGAATGGTTTACTTCCAGAATTTAAAGAGTTGAAAAAAATATTTAATGGAAAATTTATTATTACTAATGCTGTAAAAAAAGAAGCGATTGACAATCCTTTGAAAATAAAACGATTTGAGCTTGAAGCTTTGAGAATAAAAAATCTTCTTGATGAAAAAATTTTAGAACTTCCCCAATCTATTGGGGTGAAAGAATCTGATATTTCAAAAATTACACAAGAATTATTAGTTGAAGCAAATTCTCTTTTTGTTGGAAATAATAAAGAAATTCATATTATTGATGTTGGAGAAGCTTCATGCTTGGGGTTGAGTAAAATTTTAGATGAACAAAATGTGCAGAATATTATGGCTATTGATGAGAGAACAATGAGGATGCTTTGTGAAAAACCAGAAAATCTAAAATCATTACTTGAAAAAAAGTTGCATACAAAAATTGTTTTGAAAAAAAGAAAAGCAAATAGTTTTGTTAAATGTAAAATTGTACGTTCTGCTGAATTAATTTATATTGCATATAAAAAAGGACTTGTGCGACTTAAGAATGGACATGTTTTAGATGCCCTACTTTATGCTGTTCAATTTAAAGGATGTTCTATTTCACATGATGAAATTGATGAAATAAAGAGATTGAGATAATTTTAAAAGTTGATTAATTCTAAATTATATTATGGGTGCGTAGTACACTGGTAGTATACACGGCTCCAGCCCGTGAGAAGGGAGTTCAATTCTCTCCGCGCCCATTTTCCAACAGATTTATAAATAAATAATCATTTAATATTTTGGAGACAATGTAAGGTTGTCCTTAAAAAGACGTGATTATTACACCTCTTTATGTGCCATCAGGTAATGTTGTATTCAGACAAACAGCAAGAACACAGCAAATAAATGTTAAGAAATAACTCAAAAAAATAAATTTTAAATTGAATGTTATGTTGAATTAATTTAAAAAAATTTTTTTAACTAGTCTGAGATTGTCTCCACTATTTTTTTAGACTATTCCAAAAATTCTCCATTCTCAGGAACTTTAACTAAATCTGTTACAGAATCTCCTTGTTGAAGTTTTACAATTCTAACTCCTTGTGCAGCACGTCCCATAACTCTGATATTTTCTAAAGAAGTTCTAATCACAATTCCTTTTGCAGTTGTAATGATTATACTCTCTTTATTATTTACTGAGACAGTGGTTATAACTTCTCCTGTCTTTTCACTAATTTTTAAATTGATGACCCCTTTTCCTGCTCTTGCAGTTTTTCTATAATCTTCAACAGAAGTTCTTTTACCATAACCTTTTTCGGTAATTGTTAAAATTGCTTGTGTATCTAAAACCTCTAAGCTAACTACCTTGTCTTCTGGTTTTAATTTAATTCCTGTAACACCATAACTTGCTCTTCCCATCGTCCTTACATCCTTGCTATTGAATCTTATTGCCTGTCCTTTTTTTGTTGCTAAAAGAATCTCTTGTCCTTGCTTTTTGACCACACTTACACCAATTACATTATCTGAACCGTCAGAAGGTAGATTAATTGCTCTTACACCTGAAGCTCGTGGTTTTGAAAAATGATTCAAAGAAATTTTTTTCACATGTCCTTTTTCTGTTGCAATAAATAAATCATCATTAAATTGTTTAACTGAAATTACATTGGTTATTTTTTCGTTTTTAAGATTTAATAAATTAATTATTGCTTTGCCTTTGCCATATTTTTCTGCGGCTGGAATGTCGTATGCCTTTAACCACAAAACTCTTCCGCGTGTTGTAAAAAACATTAAATAATCATGTGTTGAGCAAGTTATTAATTGATTAACAAAATCTCCTGTTGATAAATTGCTTCCAATTACACCTTTTCCTCCTCGCTTTTGTTCCCTATAAGATTGAACATCAATTCTTTTGCAATAACCTTTGTCAGTTATAGTAACTACAATATCTTTTTTTTCTACTAAATCTTTTTCAGAAATATCAGATATTTTTTGTATCATTTGTGTTTTTCTTTTGTCTCCATATTTATTTTTTAATTCAACTATTTCTTTTGTAATTATTTTTAAAATCTCTTTAATATCTCCTAAAACTTTTTCTAATTCAGAAATTTTCTTTTTTAGTTCTTCATCTTCTTTTTTTAATTTATCATATTCCATAGAACTAAGTTGTTTTAATTTTGTTTCAAGAATTGCATTAACTTGTCTTTTTGTGAATTTGAATTTTTGTTGTAAATCTTCTGCAGAGGTTTTACTTTTTTGAATAATTTTAATTATTTCGTCTATATGTTTTAATGCTTTTAATAAACCTTCAACAATTTCTTTTCGTTCTTGTGCTTTTTTTAATTCAAATTTAGAACGCTTAGTGATGATTTTTTTTCTGTATTTTACGTAATTTTCTAAAACATCTTTTAGTCCTAAAATTTTTGGTTGTCCTTCAACTAATGCTAAAAAATTTACATTAAAACTATCCTGAAGCCTAGTATATTTATATAACGAATTTATGACGAATTTTGAACTTGCGCCTTTTTTTAATTCTAAAACAATTCTTATTTTTCCTTTTGAAGACTCGTCTCTTAAATCTGAAATATCTTTTATTTTTTTGTCTCTTACTAAATTTGCTATTTGAGTTACAAGAATTGATTTGTTTAACATATAAGGAATTTCTGTTATGATGATTGCTTCTTTATTTTTGAGAGTTTCAGTTGTAAGCTTTCCTCTCATAATTAATCGTCCTCTTCCTGTTTGATAGAGTTCTTTCATATCGCCCTGCACTACTCCTCCTGTTGGAAAATCTGGGGCAGTTACAATGTTACATAATTCATCTAAAGAAATTTCTGGGTTTTTTATATAAGCAATTATTGCCTGGGCAACTTCAGTTAAATTATGTGGAGGTATATTTGTAGCCATACCTACAGCGATTCCTGTTGCACCATTGAGAATTAAAGTTGGTAGTTTTCCTGGAAGAATTTCTGGTTCTTTTGCTGAACCATCATAATTATCTATAAATTTAACAGTCTCTTTTTCAATGTCTTGAAGAAGTTCTGAAGAAATTTGCATTAGTTTTGCTTCTGTATATCTCATTGCAGCAGGAGGATCACCGTCTAATGAACCAAAATTACCTTGCCCGTAAACAAGAGGATATCTTAGAGAAAAATCTTGGGCCATCCGCACCATAGCATCATAAATTGCAGAATCCCCATGAGGATGATACTTACCCATAACATCACCAACTACTCTTGCTGACTTTTTTGTTTGAGTATTTGGCTTTAAACCCATTTGATGCATAGCATAAAGAATTCTTCGCTGAACTGGTTTTAACCCATCTTCAATTGAAGGAATTGCACGGGAAACAATGACACTCATAGCATAATCAAGATATGCTTTTTTCATTTCTGTTGAGACTTCTGTGTTCACTACGCCTTTTTCAGGTACTAAGTTAATTTGTTTATCTTCCATTAGAATCTTATAATTAAAAATGGTTTATGTTTTTAAAGTTTGTTCTAAGATAATTTTAAGATATTGATAATTATAATAATCTTTTTATAGTTAAGGTAAATTGTTTGGTTATGACTTATAATCCAATCGCTACAGATTTTATTAAGAGTGAACTAATAACTCATTACAATAGTTTATTAGGTGTTGTTCAAAACAAAGAACCTAAAGAAAATCTTAGAAAAGTGGAATCATTTCTTGAAAGAAGATTTTGCAAAGATTTTTCTAAAGGGTTATCTATTAAAGGAATTGTTGAAGCTGGTTGGGATTCTAATTATTCTATGAGTTTTAGGCAAGACACAGGAACTTTTGAATCTAAGTATCTTACAGATTTATTCAGAGTATATACACAAATTCAAAGTGGAGATTCATCTGATGAACTTCAAAAACATTTAAGCGGAAAAATTAATGAAGTTACAGTCCTTGGGAAAAGAAAATAAATATGCGCAAGCCGAGATTCGAACTCGGGTCACCTCTTTGGCAATGATGCCATATTGAAATCTATTTCGTGTAAATATGTAATAATATTAAGAAGATTCAACCCCACTATTTTCTAATATTCATTTTTATTAAAATCTTTCGGGATTTTATATTTCTCTTTAATCAATTTAGCGGAGGCAATTCTGCTTGTCCGAAACTTTCTCATATCTTTTCTTAAATGACAATAACCAATAATATATTTTCTTGATTTGTAATAAACATCAATTTTTCTTTTTTTAAAATTTGCACTGCCCATATTAAAATACTCAATCTCAATAGTCCTTAATTGATCAAAAGCTTTTTCTATAACTTCATAAACTTCTTCATTTATTTCATTATTATAGGGATGATATTTTTGACGTAAGAAACTTTTATCAATTTCTTCTTTGTCTTCTTCGGGAATCATTTTTTCTAACTTCTTAAGAATTAAGAGAATTTCTTTTTTATCAATCGGTTCTTCATCAAAATCGGAATGAGAATGATACCAATCATCCATATCGTTTGATAAATCTTCAAAATATTCTTTTACTATTTGATACAAAGAAATTAATTCATCTTCACTGAGATTTAATTGATTTTTATTTGCCATTTGAAAAATATGCGCGGACTGGGAATCGAACCCAGCTCACAACCTTGGCAAGGTCATATTCTACCAATAAACTACCCACGCTTGATTAAAATTAAGGTTTAGTATATTTAAAGATTGTTGAAAAGAGTGGTCCCACGAGGAATCGAACCTCGGTCTACTCGGTTTTTAGCTAACTCAAACATATTGAATATGAATCATTAATCCTGTAAACGAGTCGTCTTAGCCGTTGGACTATGGGACCTAATAATTATCTATACTTTATTGATTTTTAAGTTTTATCTATTTTAAAAATAAAGGTTATCCCAACATCTGAAAAATGTATTGGGGTGACAAATCCTGAAGACGAAGAGATTGTAAAAAAAGAATTAAGAGATAGTAAATTTTATAAGTAGTTAATTTCTATTTTCACTATGGAAGAAAGTAACAAAAACAATTCTATTCCAGAAATGAATATTGAAAATAAATATTCTGAAGATAAACCAAAAATTCCTGAAAATTCAACTCAAGCACAAAAAGAAATGGAGAAGACAAAAAAAGAAGTTGAGAAATTGAAAAATTTTATTGTTAAAAAGTATCCTTTTGTTCAGGCGTTGGGAATTTTACCTCCACAATCAATTCCAGTTTTTATAGAGGAAGAAGAAATTCCAAAAGAAGTTGAAAAACATATTCATCTTTATATGATTGTTTCAGAAGATAAATTAAAAGAAATTCCAAAAATTAAACAAGTTATTATTCAGAAAATTGAGTCCCTGAAACAGAAAATCTGGTTGCAAATTAAGACTCCGATTGATATTTGGGAAGGTTGCATAGATAGTAAATTTGAAATTACAAATGCAATTGGAATGGCATTTCCACTTTATGACAAAGGTATTTTGTCTGGGTTGCGTGTTGCAGAAATTCATAAATCATTAGTGTTGCAAAAATTTGAAAAGTATGTTGTAAGTTATGTTATTGCTGGAAGCTTGGTACGTGGAGATACAACAAAAACTTCTGATGTTGATGTGTTTGTTATAATTAATGATACTGATGTTAAAAGAATGCCTCGTTTGGAATTAAAAGAGAGATTGAGGAGTATTATTTTTCAGTACATTTCTGAGGCTACGGCTTTGGCAGGATTAAAGACAAATGTTTTGAATGTTCAAGCTTATTTATTGACTGACTTTTGGGATTCTGTAAAAGATGCTAATCCAGTAATTTTTACTTTTATTAGAGATGGTGTTCCACTTTATGATAGAGGAACTTTTATGCCTTGGAAAGCGTTGTTGAAGATGGGTAAGTTGAAACCCTCGCCTGAAGCTATTGATATGTTTATGTCTATGGGAGACAATACAATTAAGAGAGCTAAAAAAGCACTTTTAGAAATTGTTATTGGTGATTTATATTGGAGTGTTTTGACGCCTAGTCAAGCTCTGTTGATGCTTTATGGTTTGCCTCCTCCGACCCCTAAACAAATTGTTGGGGAAATGAAAAGAGTTTTTATGACTAAAGAGAAAATGCTTGAGAAAAAATATATTGATATTTTAGAAGAGATTGTTGTTAAATATTATAAAGGATATGAACATGAAAAAATCAAAGATGTTAGTGGGAAAGATGTTGATAGGTTAATTAAAAATACTGAAGATTATATTAAAAGACTTGGGGAATTAAGAGAACAAATTGAAAAGCAAGCACAGGAAAAAACCATTGAGCAAATTTATAAAGATGTTTTTGAATTATTGAAAACTATTTTAGGGAGAAAATCTCAAGCTGTGCTAATTGAAGAATTTGAAAAAAAATTAATTAAGACTGGAAAACTTCCTAGAAATTCTTTAAGAATTTTGGAAAAAGTTGTTGATGCAAGAAAAGAATTTAAGAAGGGAAAATCAAACTCACATAAAGTTGATTTGGCGAGAAAAAATGCTTCAATTTTAATTAATGATTTAATTGAATATTCACAAAGATGTGATTTGGCATTTATGGAAAAAGGAAAAATGATGTTGAAGTTTGGCAAAGGAGAAATGGCTGAATTGCTAACTGCTAACGATAAAACATTTTTAATTCAAGGAAATATAATTAAGAAATTAGGGAGTAAAATAGAAATAACAGATATGAATGAAATGGTAAAGGCAATTGAAATTCAAAAGACAAAACAAGCAGTTAAAATTAATCCTAAAGTTTTTGAATTGGTGAAGAAAGAGCTTGGTGAATTTGAGATTGTCTTGTAAGAAAATAGATAATTTTTAAGCTATTTTGTGAGATATAAATTTTTATAAGTAAATTAGTTTTGCTGAAAATTAATGATTAAATTTGAAAATTATGAAGAACCGATTTATACAATAAACTCAGAAAAAGGGGTGCTTATTGGTAAAACCAAAGTTATGTTAAATTTATTTTATTATCTTAATCATCTTGCAGATCTCCCAACAACTGTTTTGCTTAGAGGAGAGACTGGAACGGGAAAAGAATTATGTGCAAGAGCATTACATTATAATGGTTCTATAGATAAGAAACAAGGAAAGTTTGTGGCAGTAAATTGTGCAAAAATTCCTTCTGAGCTTTTAGAAAGCGTATTATTCGGACATGTCAAAGGTTCATTTACTGGAGCTTATCAAGATAAAATTGGCAATTTCCAATATGCTAACAATGGCACAATTTTGTTAGATGAAATTGGGGATATGAATCCAAGACTCCAAGCCAAAGTTTTAAGAGTATTGCAAGAAAAACAAGTGATGAAAGTAGGAAGTAATGAACTAGAAAAAGTCAATGTTAGAGTTGTGGCGGCAACACACCAAAACTTAGAAAAACAAATACAAGAAGGAGATTTTAGAGAGGACCTGTATTATAGATTAAATGTGGTTCCCATAAAAATTCCTTCTCTTTCTGAAAGAAGAGAAGATATCCCTTTAATCGCAGAATATCTAGTTAAAAAATATAATAAAATTTATAGTGCTAATATAGGGGGATTACTTAAGATTGCTAAAAATAAATTGAAATCATCTGATTGGAAAGGTAATGTGAGGGAATTAGAAAATATTATTGAAAGAATTTTTGTATGGAAAAAAGAGGGTTCTATTAAAAAAAGTGATTTATATTTTAATTCTGACATGCCAAAGAAAATATGGCTCATGGAGAATGAATTTAAAGAAGAATCTTCTGGGAAGAAACAATTAAGAGGGATTAGGTCAGATGGAAAATATACTAATACACTCACCAAAGAAGAAGAAGAAAATCTTCATATAATTTTGAAAAAGGTTGATGGAAATATAAGAGAAGCTGAAAAAATTTCCCCTTGGTGTGGAAGTACAATTAGAAAATATAGGAAAAAATTTTTAGATGTTCCTAAAGGAAAATCAGGGAGAAGACCTGACGGATCTTATAAAAATTCATGTCCTTTGGAAAAAATTTTAGAAATACGTGAAATCTATACTAAATGCGGAAATATTTCTGAAACTTCAAGAAGACTTAAAGTTCATAGATCAACTGTAAGTAGATATATTGAAAAAAATTATCATAGGCATGGTGTTACAAAAGAGCCAAAAGAAACAATGCGATACAATGAAGGGCAAAATAATGAAAGATCTGAATCAAAAGAAAATGTTTTATCAGAATCTTATGATGATTCAAGCCTATGTAGTTCTGATACAATTCTTGCAAATATTAATCATAAGGGACAAGAGTCAAAAGAAAGTGCATTAGTAGAATTTATTTATGAGGAATTAAATAATAGTTCTAATATAACTCCTAAAAGTATATATAAAGAGAAACAACAACCAGAAGAAAATACATTAATAGAATCTTTTTACCATGAATCATGTCCTTGTGATTTTGACTCAAAAATTGCAATACAAATTAGAGAAGATCATAGATATACTAAAGAACAATTAGCAGAGAAATTAGATTTTCCAGATTCTATTGGCGTAGCACAGATATCCAAATATGAACAAGGAGATTTTAATCAAGCAAAACCCTTAGCAGGTAAGTTAATTGAAAAATATGTTTTATGGTTAAAAGATAATGGGTATGATATTACAAAAACTGATTAACGATTATTTTTTAAACAATTTTCATCTTTAGTTTTTATGAAATATCTATTTATTCTTGGTCGGAATGTTGAACTCTCTCTTGCAGAAATTTTTTCGTATTTTGAAAGAAAAGGAAATAAAATAAAAAATTATGAAATAAAAAAAAATGCAGTTCTTATTGATTTGGAAAAACCAATTTCAAAAATTATTGATAATTTTGGGGGCGTGATTTCAATTGGAGAAGTTTCGTGCGAAGGAGCACCACAGGCGTATACTGCCTCGCTAAAGCTCCCAGCACAAGAACCTCTTCGAGGCCCCGAAAAATCTTCAAAGAAGATTTTTACTGAGGGCAAAAAAGAATTAATTAGCTTATTAGAAAAAAAAGAACTTTATTTAGGAACTAAAAATAAGTTTAATTATTGTTTGTGGGATTTTTCTAAATATGAATTTGTGGTGGAAATTTCTGGATATTTGAAAAAAAGATTTCGTAGTGAAAAATTAAAGGCTGTGCAAAAAACATTGACTGGAAAAATTAATTTACAATCTGGAGAAAAAGCACAGAAAGTAGGTTCTAAATTAATTGAAGAGGAATTTTTTTTGTTTGGTGAAGAAAAATTATATTTTGGGAGAATTGTTGAAAAATGCGATTATGAAAATTTAGAAAAAAGGGATATGTCTCGTCCTGTTCGGCGTGAGTCACTTTCTATTTCTCCTCGTTTGGCAAAAATTATGATTAATCTTTCGCAGGTTAGAAAAAATGGAAAATTACTTGATTCATTTTGTGGTGTTGGAGTTATTTTACAGGAAGCTTTACTTCAAGAAATTGAAGTTATTGGAATTGATAAAGATAAAAAAGCAATTAAAGGTTCAAAAGAAAATTTGAAGTTTTTGAATTTTGCAGAGGAGAAATATAAACTAATTAATTGGGATTCTTCTACTGCTAAAATTAATGAAGTAAATGTTTTAGTAACTGAACCAAATTTGGGAGAGACTTTGAAAAAGATTCCTACAAAAGAAAAAGCTAAGAAAATGTTGAAAAATTATGAAAATTTAATGATTAAGGTTTTGAGTAATTTGAGTAATTTGGTTTTGGGAAAGATTGTTTTTACTGCACCATTTATTAGAATTGGTAAAAAAAGACTTTCATGTGATATTGAGAGAATCCTGAGAAAAACTGATTTGAAATTATCTAGTGTAAAAGATATCAAATTTCCAATTCCAGAATTTAGAGGAAATCAGATTGTTGGGCGTGAGATTTTTGTCCTTGATTGATAGAAAATTTTTTAAATATAAATTATAAATATTAATCATATTCTATGCAAGAATTTCCAGAAACTTTTGGTAAAGTTCAAGTTTTTGAATCTGATGGGACTTTTAGTTCAACTTTTTTAATTATAGAACCTGGGAAGGGGCTTCCAAAACATCATCATAAAAAAATGAAAGAAGTAGTTATAGTTATGGATGGAGAAATTGTTTATAATGGGGAAGTAAAAAAACCTCATGATACAATTATTCAAGAACCAGGAACAATTCATTCAATCAAAAATGAAACAGATTTAAATGTAAAAGTTTTATTTATTAACATTCCTCCTTATGATTCTAGAGATGTTTTTGAGGAAAAATAAATTTTATTGGATAGCAAATTTTATAAACAAAATTTATTGATACTAAATATGACAAACGCAAAAATTATTCAGTTTAGACGTGGAAGACATACTATTAAAGAAAGACATTTTTTAATTGAAATAGAAGGAGTTGCAACACGAGAAGAAGCTGGAAAATTTGTTGGAAAAGAAGTTGAATGGAAATCGCCAGCAGGTAAAATAATCAAGGGCAAGATTTCATCTGCTCATGGAAATAAAGGTGTTGTAAGAGCTATTTTTGAAAAGGGTTTACCTGGACAAGCTGTTACAACAAAGGTTGATATAAAATGAATGATATATATAAACCAAGCGAATGTCCAGAAACATTAAATGAAAATATAATTTTTTATGGAAAAGGGATGATAGAAAGTTGGAAGATTGAGGAAGGACTTGTAATTGGTAATAAAATAAAAGGAGTTGAAAATACTGTAGAATTATATGAAGGAATAAAAGAAAATATTTTAGAATTAAAAAAACCTATTCAAGATAATAATCCAAGAGGTATAAAAAATGGCTACTCTGCGTAAAGCTAATGCGTATTCAAAGAAAAATGTAACCCCTTATACACGAACTAGTAAAAGGAGACAGAAATCTTTTATTAAGACTGTTCCTGCCCAGAAAATCGTTAAATTCTCTATGGGAAAAGTTAGTTTGGCGAACCAAGGAAAACTTCCTCATAAGTTAGTTGTTCTTTGTACTGAAAAAGTTCAGATTAGACATAATGCGCTTGAGGCGTGTCGTCAGTATATCAACAAACAAGTTGATAAAGAACTTGCAGGACAATATAGTTTTCAAATTATTCCTTTTCCACACCATATTCAAAGAGAAAATAAAATGCTTACTGGTGCTGGGGCTGACCGTATGCAAACAGGAATGCAATTGTCTTTTGGAAAGTGTGTTGGTAAGTCTGCAATTATGAAAAAAGATTCTAAATTGTTTGTTATCAATGTTGCTAATCCAAAAGCTGTTTCTTTTGTGAGAAAGGTGTTAAAACAAGTAAAACCAAAACTTCCTTGTAAGACTAAAGTTCTTTATGAAGATTTGTCTAAGAAGGAATAATGTTACTCTATCAGAATAGTGACAAAATAGAAACCTTTAAATACTTCTGAGTTATTAATTTAGTATGGAAAAAGAACAAAAAGTAAAGGCAGACTACACTGATTATAGAGATATTGGTTTACTTAGCAAGTATGTTGGAATAAAAGACACATCTGGAATAGAAGCATCTCTTACACAAGCATTTAAGACTTGGGGAATGACAAATGAAACTGCTATTAAAGATAATGTTGCCTCAAATCTACAAAATCCAAAATCAATAGATAATTATATTAGTAGTTACTTAAATCAAATTCGTGAACAAAAAGTTGTTGATTTTGCGAATACACATGCAGAATTTCTTAAAGAAAGATTGGGAGAAAAATATAGTTTTTATATGGGAAAAGTAAAATCTAAACCAGATATGACTATGCAAAAATTGGAATATATGATTAAAGATGCTCAAGAGATTAAATCAAAGATAGCAGAAGGTAGGATTAAGCCTAATAGTAATGAGTCAAAGAAAGCAGAAAAAACATTAGAACTATATGGTGCTATCTATGATTACTTAATGGTAGGCGAAGACAAAGAAGTAGAAAAAATGAGGCCTGACATTGAAAAAGAAGCATCGATAATAAGAACAAAAAAAGCAGATGAGAGTATTACAAGATTATATAAAAAAGAAAATCCAAAAGAAATTCCACAAGCTGCTTAAATTTATTGAATTAATTCTTCAACAAGTTTTGCCATTATACGCAAAAACTCTTCACTTCGTTCTTGCCACATATCAATTTCAACACCCTTTAAATCAGTAATTTCTCCGTGTGCAATTTTTTTATGAAGAATTAATAAATCTTTAAACCAATCAACATATTTTTGTTTTAGTTTTCCATCCATAACAAAATTAGTTGTTAAGCTAGAAAATATATGTTCTGGAGAAGGTGGTAAAATATTTTTTGCTATTAATGCTGCGTGAGCTGAATCAACCATTGACCAATATAACCCTTCAATAGCATTTAACTCTGAAACTCTGCTTCGTAAAATATGTGTGGGCGCTCTTTCAAGACAATTGTAAATTGCTTCTGGAGTTGAACGTATTTTTCCTTGAAGTAATAAAAATTTTAGTGGATTAAAAAATCCTGCAAAGTCCAGAACTGCCTGCCCATATCTTAAAATGTTAATGACAACTGGGTCTCCTCGCATTAAATCCTCCCACCAAGTACTTAATTTAACTGTATTTATATGAAGAGACTTTCTGTAAGGTTTTTTCATTAATATTTTGTCAAGTTCTTCCCGATACCATGCAATTAATTCTCTTGTCCATTTTATTGATACATCATCTATTAAAATAATTAAATCTATATCTGAGCCAGCGACATTAGTCTGTTTTGCAGTTGAACCAAATAAAATAATTGCTTTTATTGATTGATTAAATTTTTTGTATGCTTGTGTTGAAAAGTCCAGTGCAATGTCTGCATCAGATTTTAATTTTAAACTTGGAATATTTTTTGGGTTAAATTTTTTTTGAGTTGGGGTTTGTTTTTTTGCAGGAGAATTCTCTTTTGAAATATCTTTTTTATTAATATTTTTAGTGATAATTTTTTTATTTTGCAAATCTTTTTCATTAATCACTTTCTTCTTTTTAATTTTCATTTTATCACACTCTTTTATTATATAGTATTTTTAGTTTTTAAATTTATTTTATTCCATTGGCTGTCCACTCATTCGGCTTCCTTGTCCACCTCCAACTTGTCCTCCTAATTCTGTTGGAAGTTGTGAAAAACCAGAGCCAAATGTTTGGTAATGTGTTGAAGGAAGCATCATTCCAAATCCACCAGAGTAACCTTGTTGTAAACCTAATGCTTGATTCCAGTAGGGAGCCATATCCATTGCGTAAATTGGAGAACCCATTGCTTCTAAAGATAGTGCATAAGGAGAAGTCTTGAAATGTTCAAACCACCCACCAGTTTCTAAAATTTTTCTTCCAGAGAAACCTTGTTTTTCTAATTCTTGCATAATGTCTTTTATTGGAACATTTCCCATTCCAGGTGGTAAATGCGAATCTGAATATCCAAAATTATCTGTTATATGAACATGCTTCACATGTTTTGCAATTGCTTCAACTTCTTTTCTTAAATCTTCGTCTTTAAGTCCATGCTTTTTTGCTATGTTTAAATGCCCAACATCAAGAGTCATACCAATCATTCTATCAGCTTGTTTTTTTGCCTCATTTTCTGAAATACCTTTTTTAATAGCTAAGTCAACAAACTGTTCCTTAGATTTCATGATTAATTCATTCATTCCTGGCAAACCACCCTCTCCTTCTTGTTTTAAAGCAAAGGCCATTCCTGGAAACATATTTTCTATACTAATTATTGGGGCTTTGTCTCCAAGTTTATCATAAGCATTAAATGCAACATTTGCAAAAGTTTCAGAAGATTTGTCAATTGCAAATTTTTCTACAGGGATAAACATTTGCGGTTGGACTTTGTTTTTCATATCTATAAGAAGATGGTGAACTGCTTTTGATTGACCAAAGGGGGACACATCTTTTTCTAAATTTTCTTGAAATTGTAAAGAAATTTCTTTTAGTTTTTTTCTATCTTCTTCTGTTCCATATTTATATGCCTTTTGAAAAAGAGCCTCTACATGTAATTGATTGTCCTGAAGATACTCGTCTGCATTTTCTAAAGATCTTACTGCTTGTTGTTTAATAGAATCAAGTTTGTCAAACACCTCTCTTTTTCTAAGTTTTCCCTCCATGTACTCTGGAAGTATATCTATAATTTGTGCTTGATTTTTCAAAAGGATTTCATCTGCTCTTTCTTTGTTAAAAATTAATTGTGAAACTTGATTGCTCCATTGAGAATGATTCATAATTTCTAATTTTCTTTCAGGGCTTTTCACCTCCCCCTGTTCAAGAGGAATAACTTTTCGTGGCTCCTTTGGAAGCAACCTAATTGCTTCTTCTTTTGTTATTAATCCTTGGTTAAATTTTTTGTTAATTTCTTTGTGAAGTTCTATTACTTCTGGCTTTGGATCTTCCATCATTTTATGAGGATAATACAAAGTTTCCTCTTCAAGAACTTGCACAGGTTTTCCGCTTTCTCTATCTACAATAACTAACTTAGCAACTTTTTTACCTTCAGGAGTAATTTTATATTCTGCCCCTGGAATTCCTGCAGAGTGAATTGTGATTGGAACATTTCCATCTTTGTCTAATTCTGCGGATTTAATTACAGCGTCTGTTAATTGTCTTTCTGCAAGTTTTTGTCCTGCCAATGTCCAACCCTGTTCGCCCATTCCAGAAGGCTCAATTAATGGTGCATGAAGAGAGAGTTTTGCTCCTGTTAATTGTGCCATACGCCTCATTTCTTTAAAATGCTGTTTAGGAATTGTATCAAATGTTTCTGGCTGTAAAACCCCAACTTCAATTGGAATTGCTCCTTGATTTAATGATTGACTTAATCCTTGAAGTTGGTTTGCAGTTCTTGGATCAGTTGTCATTCCAAGTTCTGACGCTGCAACTCTGTAACCTGTGAAAACATCACCATAACTTGGCTTAAAAGAATCAGTTCCTCCTTGATAAATATTTTCAATAGTATAATTAACCATAAACACCTCTATAATTTTAAGAAAAATTAATTTATTAACTTATCTGAATTCGTACTCTTTTTTTATTTTTTGAAAAGGATCTTGAGTTTTTGTTTCTTTGAAATCTTCTATTGGAGATTTTACTGAATAATCATCTTGAACTTTTTTCATTCTTTGAAGCTCTGGATTAAATTGAAAATCTTGTTTGGTATCTGTTTGAATTGTTTCTCTAAGATTTTGCCTTGCAAAAGTTAAACTGGAATTTACAATTAAATTTTCCTCGTTTACTTTTGCGTTTTCTTGATAAGATTTTTCTTTTTTCTCATCATAATTTATTGCAGAATATTTAATTCCATCTTTATCTTCTTTAACAACAGGAGCTTCTGCTAACTCTGTTTCTAAACTTGTCAAAGACTCTGGAACTATTGCTACTCTTTCTAAAGAAGGAGATTTAGAATTAATATTAATCATAAAATCTTGAAATTTATTTGTGTCAATATTTGTTTCTGCCTCTTCTATTTCTTCTTCTAAACCAGACTCTTCACCTTCAATTATTTCTTCGGAAGATTTTTCTAAATCTTTGTTCACTTCTTGCGATTCTTTTTCGTTCTCTTTTTTTTCTGTCATTTGAAAAAATTTATAAAATATGATTAATTAGGTTCTTCGTCCTTATCACTTTCAAATATCTCTTCATAATCATTTATCTTATTATGTATAAATGAGTTATCAAAATTATTCCAATCTTTCATTTACTTTTGAAGGTTTTGGATTTATTTAAGGTTATTGCTTGGATAAGCACAAGTTGTTTTGCATCCTTGCACAAAGGTTATTAAAATGAAAACAAGACATGGAGAAAAAATCAATTTTAAGTATAATCTTAGAGAGTACTGGAGTTTTTTGAGTAAACACAAAATTCTTTTTATTTCTCTTTTGATGATAGGGGTTTTATTAGCTGGGAGAAATGTTGCAGAAAGTTTCTTATTTAAAAAAATCGTTGATAATGGAACATTATTCATAGATGGCAATTTAGGCGCAGAATCATTTATGCATACGGCATTTATAATTTTAGGAATTTTTGTTATTGTTAGATTATCGGTTAGCATTGTGGATTGGTTACGAATTCACCTAATATTCATATTAGAATCAAAGATGATAGTAGATTTAAAGGAAAGATATTTCAATCATATTTTACGACTAGACCATAATTTTCATACAACCCATAAAACAGGCTCACTTATTTCTAGATTAACAAGGGGCACAGGAGCATTAGAAAGTTTAACCGATACACTAATTTTTAATATTAGTCCATTGATATTTAATTTGATTGTGGTGGGTTTCTCCCTTGTATTAATAGATTTTATTTTTGTTATAATTATCTTTGTAACTGCTATTGTTTTTGTTTTATTTAGTTACTTTATGCAAAATCTACAACAGTCATCTAAATTAGAATTTATAAAAAGAACAGATATAGAAAAAGGATTTATCGGAGATGTCTTTACAAATGTTGACTCAATAAAATATTTTGGGAAAGAAAAAAGAATTGGCAAAATTCATTCGGATTTGACTAATAAATCAAAGGAGGCTTTCATAAAATACGGAAGTTATCATAGATGGTCTGATGCAGGCCAAATAGCAATTATGGGAATGGGGACTATTGCACTTCTTTATTTTTCAATTATTGAACTTCTTAAAGGAAATATAACAATTGGAACTCTAGTATTTATCTACGCTGTTTATGCCAATCTTGGTGGACCAATGTACATGTTTGTTCAGGGTATGAGAAATTTTTATCGTTCAATGGCAGATTTGCAGGACTTGTTTGAATATAGTAAATTTAAGAACGAGATAAAAGATAAACCAGGAGCAAAAAATATTAATATAAAGAGTGGTGCAATTGAATTTAGAAATATTGATTTTAATTATGGTAAAAGAAAACTTCTTAAAAAATTTAATTTAAAAATTAAACCTAATGAAAAAATTGCATTAGTCGGACATTCTGGTTGTGGGAAAACTACTTTGGTTAATTTATTGAATCGTTTATATGATGTGAATTCGGGGGAAATTTTAATTGATGGAAAAAATATTCGTGATTTTAAACAAGAATCTTTAAGAGGAGAAACTGGAATTGTTCCACAAGAATGTATTTTGTTTGATGATACGCTTTACAATAATATTAAATTTGCAAATCCAAAAGCTTCGCGAAAAGAAGTTGAAGATGCAATTAAATTTGCGCAACTTGATAAAATTATTAAAAATTTTCCTCAGGGAGATAAAACAATTGTTGGGGAAAGAGGGGTTAGACTTTCTGGCGGAGAAAAACAAAGGGTTTCTATTGCTAGGGCAATTTTAGCAAACAAAAAAATTTTGGTTTTGGACGAGGCAACTTCTGCATTGGATTCTGAAACTGAGCACGAAATCCAAAAAAGTTTACAAAAATTGTTAGAAAACAGAACTTCAATAATTATTGCACATAGGCTTTCTACTATTATGGGTGCAGATAGAATTATTGTTATGAGAAATGGAAAAATAATTCAGCAAGGACACCATTCAAAACTTATAAAACAAAAAGGAGAATATAATAAATTGTGGAATTTACAAAAAGGTGGTTACATAAAGTAACTTTGAAGATACAAAATTCTATAAATTTTGCATAAAGGTGGTTACATAAAGTAACTTTGAAGATACAAAATTCTATAAATTTTGCATAAAGGTGGTTACATAAAGTAACAATCACCAAATTTATAATATTTGATTTGTTATTTTTTTTATGAAAAAAGAAGTATTAGAATTATCTGGTATATTTATCTTTTTATTTGGATTTATTTTTATTATAAATTATTTTTCAGGAATTACTGGATATGTTGTGATTAATGAAATAAATCAAGAGTTTAATTCTATTGCAGGAATTGTATTTATTGTTGTAGGGTTAATGCTTTTTATTACAGGCAGGCATTTGCAAACAAACAGAAAAATTTTAGTTAATAAAAAAAGAGGTATTAAAAAAATTAAAATTGCTCTTACTACAAAAATAATTAATTATGAAAAATTAAAAAGATTGGTTATTGAATCAGGATATAAATTTGTTGAAGCAAAAGATTATACAACTGTTTTTTCTCCAAGAGATGAAATCATCAAAGATGAAAATAATTATCCTTTAGTTATACCTTTTGATAAAAAAAATAATAAAGAATTACTAATGAAAGTTCTTAAAGGAATTGTTGAAGATTATAAAATTATGTAAAACTCTCCATCTTGTGTGCTTTTTTGTAAATATCAAATAAACTAAATGCTTTATTTTTTCCATTTTCTGTAGATAAAGCGCGAAAGTGTTTTTTTTCAATCCAAGTATCTGGTTTAATTGGTTCTTTTATTTTTTCTTTTTTTTTCTCTTTTGAAAATTTTTCTTTTTTATTATAAAATCCTATCAATGCTAAAAAAGGATTTGAAGTATCTTTATTTTCTTTTTTTTCTTCATCAGATTTCTCTTCTAAAAAAAAGTTTATTTCATCTTGTAATCTATCTAAACTATCTGTTGTTGTTCCTTCAATTAATTTTAAAACATCTTCTATATCTGATTTTTGTAATTCTTCTTCAAATTTATCTAACTCTTCTTGATGTAAAGCATAACTACTAAAAATTATTTCTGCTTTTCCTCCAAAAGCAAAATGAGCTTGCTGAGAAACTTTTTGAGGTATTCCTCTAAATTTAAAATCAATTATAATTATACTATAAAAATCTCTTTTGGGTTTCATTTTTTTAAATTCTGCAGGGAGATTTCCTGAGACTGATTCTTCTTCAATATTTAATTTGAGTTTTCCCATTAAAGTGAGTTCTAAAAGAATGGTGTTAAAATTTTTTACTAACTCTGGATTTCTTGTACCTCCAATTTGTGAAGATTCTAACTCCTGTGCTGCGATAAGATATGGTTTTGCCCAACGTGAATAAAGTTGCAAACTACTAACTTGACTTCTTAAATAATTTTTTTCAAGTTCATATCTTTTTTTTAATTCTCCTTCAGAATGTTTTAACCAGTTTTCAAAATCTTGCAATCTTGGTGCAAGTATTCTTTTTACTCTATCATTTAAATCAAGATTTTTTATGTCGTCAGAAGTTTTTGCTGCAAGAAATGCGTCAATTAAAGTTTGGAATCCTGCTTGGCTTAAAGCCATTGCCTTTATACTTGAATTTCCTTTTTGCATATCAACTTTATCCATCCAAATTTGTTTTAAACTTAATATTGCTCCATCTTTTTTATCTTTTGATTTTAAATCTTCATATGCTTGTAATCTTATTTTAAATTCTTTTAAATCGTAAATTATATTTAGAACACTTCTAAGAACAGTATTTATGTCTCCCAATATTTTTGCTCCTTGTTGTTGCATAATTGTTGCTCTCTGCCCTAATTCACCAAAATGTCCAGAGCCAGGAGATGATGTAAAATTATCTATTAATTTTTCAGGTGTCATTCCAAATTCCCTCATCAACTCAATTATATAAAAATAAATTGGTTCAAGTGTTTCTGTTGAAGAGTCGTAGACAATTGTGTGTGAAGTATCTGGCTTTCCATCTTTATAAATAGGTGATACTCTTTGGATTATCTGGTGAATTGTTTCTGTCATCTTTTTTATTACTAATATTTCTATATTTAAAAAATATTCTGGTTGCAGATTTCCTTAATTTTTTAAAGAATATTAATGATTTACACTCCTGACAAGAAAGTATCTCCATTCAATGTTCTTTTTTAAAATTGATAGCTTCAAAATAACTTATAACTAATTTTAAAAACATTGATTGTTTAAATGATTCATGGGTTTTTTTGATTTAAGAAAAAAAGATAAATTTGTTGATTTAACTAAAAAATATAAAAAACAACAAGAAAATATAAAAAACATTCGTGAAGAATCAGGGGATAAAAATTTGGTTTCTGAGGAAACACAACCTGTTGCTTCTGGAATTTTTGGAATGTTTGGTGGAGAACAAAATAAAAAAGAACATATTAATTCAGATGATGGTGAAGTTTTAGAAAAAAGAAAAAAACTTGCAAAAAGACTTATGGATATGACTGATAAAATTGAAGATTTATCTAATCAAATTTTTCATCTTCAGCAAAGAGTTGAAATTCTTGAAAAGAAAAATACAAATTAGTACCATAAGCATACAACCACAAAAGTTGCGAGAACACCAAGTAGGTGCGAGTACCTCTTCGAGGTCTGCAAGCAGGCCCTGAACCAAATAGGTCTGAAAGAAAATCTTTTACAAAAATGTTTACTAAGGACATAAAAACATTTAAATAAGATTAACTACTATTTTTTGTAGGTGATATTATGAAATATTTTGATGAAGGAATATATTTAGAGAATTTTATAAATAGTGTTTCTCATAATTTTGGTCTATCTTCAACAGTTATTATTGTAATTTTAGTAGCAATTTTATTATGGTCTACTGTATGGAAATTATTAGGTTTGTGGAAATCTGCAAGAAAAGGCTCTATTATTTGGTTTATAATTATAGCTTTAACAAATACAATAGGAATTTTGCCAATTTTATACATCTATGTTTTTTCTAAAATAGATTGGAATAAATTTACTAAAGTTAAACAAAAAAAGAAAGCAAAGAAGAAAAAGGCTAAAAGAAAAAAGAGATAGATGGAAAGTGATTTAATTCTAATAAAAAAAGCCATGGACCTTGAGGCTTTAAGATATAAAACTTATAAGAAAATATCTAAGAAGGTTTTTAATAGAGAGGTTAAGGAAATTTTAATTAAACTTTCTGAAGTTGAAAAAAAACATTATAATATTCTCCATGAACAAATAAGTCATATAAAAAGATTTAAGAAAATTAATTTGAGTATTTTAAAAAAGAACAAAGTTGAGCTTTCAAAAAAAGAAGTAAATTTTAATACAATCTCCCGTATTAAATCTGATATTGATTTAATGAAAGTTGCAGAAGAAATTGAAAAAAATGACGTTAAATTTTATGAGAATCTTTCAAAAAAAACAAAAAATAAAGAGCTAAAAAAAGTATTTATTTTTCTAAAAAAAGAAGAAGCAATGCATATTAAAATTATCAAATTAAAACTACAAAAATTACAAAAACTTAATTTAAAAATGAGTGTTGCAAAAGATGCAAGAGCAATGTTTTATCATTATATCAATAAGTAACAGAAACATTTATAAATATATATGAATTACATTTCATATGAAAAATTCTACATACCACATTTTCTTTACAAATTTGGCAAACCCTTTGAGAATTGATATTGTTACATTACTTAAAGAAAAAGAAAAAAATGTTACGGAAATTTCAAAACAACTTAATGTTGAACAAAGTAAAATTTCTCATGCTTTGTCTTCGTTGAAATGTTGCAATATTGTTGAAGTTAAACAAAAAGGAAAGCAAAGAATTTATTCTTTGAATAAGAAAACAATTGTTCCAATGTTAAAATTAATTGATAAGCATGCTAAAACTTTTTGTCAATATTCTGAATGTGGGGGGTGTAAATGAAAGTTTATTTAGATAATGCAGCTACGACAAAACCTGATGAAAAAGTAGTGGAAGCAATGCTTCCTTATTTTAGAGAAAAATTTGGAAATGCTTCTTCTTCGCATTTGAATGGACAAGAAGCAAAAAATGTAATAGCAAAAAGTAGAAAAATTATTGCTAAATCTATTAGTGCGAAAACTCATGAAATTATTTTTACGTCTGGTGGAACTGAAGCAAATAATTTTGCTTTGAAGGGTTTATTTTTTGAAAATTTTCCTAAAAAGAATCATATAATTACTACAAAGATTGAACATGATTGTATTTTGAAAACATGTCAATGGTTAGAGAAGCAAGGTGCAAAGATTACTTATTTAGATGTTAATAATGAAGGTTTTATTGATTTAGAAGATTTGAAGATTAAAATTAATGAGAAGACTTTTGTTGTTTCAATAATTCACGGAAATAATGAGATAGGAACAATTCAGGATTTAGAAAATATTGGAAAAATTTGTAAAAAGAGAGGTGTTTTGTTTCACACAGATGCGTGCCAAAGTTTTACTAAAGTTCCTTTAAATGTTAAAAAACAAAATTTGGATTTAGTTACTTTAAATGCGCATAAAATTCACGGACCGCAAGGTGTGGGGGGATTGTATATTCGTGATGGAATAAAAATTGCCCCTCTTCTTCATGGCGGTGGACAAGAAAGAGGATTAAGAAGTGGAACAGACAATCTTCCTGGAATTTTTGGTTTTGGAGAATCAGTTAAAGTTGCTTCTTCAAAAGATGTTAAGAAAATGGCTGAGTTAAAAGATTATTTGATTGATGAGTTGTTGAAGATTGAAAATGTTAAATTAAATGGTCCTCGTGAGAGATTATGCAACAATATTAATGTTTCGTTCAACAACGTGGAAGGTGAGGCGATTGGGGGTTATTTAGAGAATGAAGGAATTTATACTTCAACTGGTTCTGCGTGTATGTCAAATACATTAAAATCAAGTCATGTTTTGAAAGCGCTTGGATTGAGTCCGTTACAAGCAAATAGTTCTTTGAGAATTAGTGTAAGCAAATTTACTACGAAAGAAGAACTTGATTATTTTTTAGATAAAATAAAAAACATTATAATTAAATTGCGAAGAATTAGTCCGTTGGTACGATGAAATTAATAATAACAAGGCATGGAGAAACAGTAGAGAATGTAAAAGGAATTTTTCAAGGACATCTTCATGGACAACTAACTAAAAAAGGTATAAAACAAGCAGAAAAATTAGCAGAAAGGCTAAGAGATGAAAAGATAGATATAATCTTATCAAGTGATTTGAAAAGAGCTTCTGATACTGCAAGAGAAGTTACAAAACATCATCTTAATATTCCTATTTATTTTTTAAAAGAATTAAGAGAAAGGAATATGGGTTGTGCTGAAGGAAAATCAAAAGAAGAATTAGGGTGGAACAAAGTTGAAGATCGAACAAAAATAATGGATAGAATGAATGCAGAACCAATACCAAAATTTACCTTAAGAGCAAAAAAATTTAATGAGAATCTATTAGAAAAACTTTTAGGGAAAAATGTTCTTTTGGTGGGACATAGGGGGATAAATTTAGCAATTATCGCAGATATTTTAAATCAGGAATGGGTTAAATTCTGTAATAAAAATCCTCAAAAAAATACTTCTTTAACAATCTTTAAATTTAATAAAAATAAAGAACCTGAATTAAAATTAATGAATTGTGTTAAACATTTGGGAGATTCAAAATGAAAATAAAAAAAATAACTACCAAAACAAAATTTGATAAAATTATGGAGATTAATCCAGAGGCTGGAATGATTTTATTTGAATATGGTATGCATTGTGTTGGATGTGGTTTGGCATCTATGGAAACTTTAGAACAAGGTTGTCTTGCACACGGAATGAATAAAATAGAAATTAAAGAGTTGGTTGAGAGATTGAATGGGAAGAAAAAAGATAAAGTAAAAGAAGTGGAAGATAAAAAAGAAGAATTAAAAATTCCAGAAAGGCCAAGAGAGAAAATTCGTAGAAGAAGAAAGCCGAGTTTAATTCAAAAAATTGGGAGGAGGTTGAGATGAGATATTCAAAAGAAGTTATGAAAAATTTTATGGACCCTAAGAACATGGGTGAAATTAAAAATCCAGACGGAGTTGGAAAAGTTGGGAACCCAACATGCGGAGATATTATGCATGTTTTTATTAAAGTTGGAAAAAAAGGAACAAAAGATGAATTTATTAAAGATATTAAATTTCAAACGTTTGGTTGTGCTGCTGCTATTGCGACTTCTTCTATGATAACACAACTTGCTAAGGGGGAGAAAATAAGTGATGCGAAGAAAATTAAGATTAAAAATATTGCTAAATCTCTTAAAGGACTTCCGGAAATAAAAATGCATTGTGGTGAAATGGCGGCTGAAGCATTAGGAAAAGCAATTGAAGATTACAATAAGAAAAAATTAAAAGGCAAAAGGAAAAAAGGTTTAGAATAAATATAAAATGGACACCACAGGCGTACCCCGAAATATTTTTGAAAAAAATATTTACTGGGGGCAAACTAAACATGGAGAATAAAAACGTTGGAACTTTAATAATTGCAATAGGAATTATAGTTGGAGCAATTGTTTTAATTTTTAATTATACAAATAAACAACTTGTTAATGCTACGTGTTCACACGGATTAGAATGCACAATGTATGACACCCTTGCGTTACAAATGTGGATGAGTTTGAGTATAGTTGCAATTATTTTAGTTATTGGATTTGCAATAATGTTTATTAAACCAAAAGAAAAAATAATAATTAAAAAAATTAAAGAGAAAAAGAAAAAGTTAAATGGAAATGTTAAGGGATATGCTTTGTGCCAAAATTCCGCATGTCATCGTTATGAAAGGCGGCATGGGAAAGAAACAACGCGAAGCAGCGCTTAACGACC
>JBDLJZ010000006.1:0-32125 GCA_039714095.1 Nanobdellota archaeon
GTTTTCCTTATACCAATCAAAAGTTCTTTTCAAACCTTCTTCAATTCCAATTTTTGGTTCATAACCAATTTCTTTAATCGCAGAAATATCTAATTCAACTCTTTATGTAATCCTAAAAAAAAATTTTAAAACGTTATTAAAAAATTAATCTCTCCAACTAACCTCAACATCGTCAGTTCTCTGACGAGGTTTAATATCTACTAAATCAATATTTTCAGGTTTAGTAAAATTTCCATTATTAAACATAATTTCACCAAGATAAGCAATCATTGCTCCATTATCAACCAACAAACTTTTTTCAGGAACAAAAAATTTAGCCCCTCGCTCTTTACACATAATTTTACACATTTCTTGCAAACGAAAATTACAAGCAACTCCCCCTCCCAAAAGTAATTCTTTTTTACCTGTATGTGCCAAAGCCCGTTCCGCAGTTTCAACCAACATTGCAAAAACCGTCTCTTGCATTGAATACGCTAAATTACTCAAAGAATATTTGCCCCCTTCCAATTTCTGTCTAAGATTAGTCAAAATCCCAGACAATGCAACATCCATCCCCTTAACACTATAAGGAAGTTCAATATATTTCTTGCCTTTTAACGCTAATTTTTCAATAGCAGAACCACCAGGAAAACCAATTCCTGCATAACGAGCAAAATTATCAATAAAATTTCCAACACCAACATCTAAAGTCTCTCCAAAAACACGATGCCTCCCCGACGCATAAGCAATAATTTGTGTATTTGCCCCAGAAGTATAAAGCATAACAGCGTCGTGCATTTTTGTTATTCTACCAATTTCTAAATGAGCAATACAATGATTTACAGGAACAATAGGCTTATCTAATCTTTTAGATAATTCTTTTGCAAATTTCATTCCTTCCAATAAGCACGGAGCCAAACCAGGTCCTTGAGAAAATGCAATCACATCAATTTCACTCTCTTTAATACTTGCCCCATCCAAAGCTTCAAAATAAATTTCATTTTTATTTTCACAATGAAATTTCGCAACTTCAAGAGGAATCATTCCACCTTCTTCTGTTGTAAAAACTCGTTTCACATTAGATAAAATCCTGCCATTCTTCACAATCCCAATACCAAAAGTATGTGCAGTTGATTCAATCCCCAAAATGATAGACATAAATTATTTTAGAAAATAAACTATTTAAAAATTTTGCAAAAATAATTCCAACAGACAATCATTTCAACAATTACAAGTATAAATATTTTAAAAAAATATGCAATAAAATAAAATCACCAAAAAACTAATCAAATAAAGATAAAAATAAAATTGAAAGAAGATTTATCTTTTCTTTTTCTTAACTACTTTTTTTTTCTTAACTACTTTCTTTTTAACTGCTTTTTTCTTAACTACTTTCTTTTTCTTCTTTCCACCACGAGCCATCTTTGCCTCACAAACATTCCCTTGTCCATCAACATAGTAAAGATGTCCTGGCTTACGTGTAATAACTTTCTTTTTAATAATTTTTCCCATGTATTAACCCTCCTTTTTTATAATTTTATTTTCCCTCTACGGAAAAAATAGATATTTAAAATAATATCTAATTAATTTAAATAGTTAATCTATTTAAATCTATCGTTTACCGACGAAGAATTCAATTATCTTTTTATTTTTATCATTAAAAGGAATTTCAACAAGCTTTGTAAAAGGTAATTTAGGACAAACATTTATACTAAAAGGTTTAACCATTTTAAAATCCAAAACATTATTATTTTCATCCACCCATATAGCCAAAAAATCAAAAAATACAAAATAAGAGTGAATTGCAAGAATAAAATTTTTTCTAAAATCAAATAACAAATTAGAAGTATTTTTAGTTCTAAACATTAAACCAATAAATTTTCCAAAAAAAGAAACTTTTTTAACACACACTTCAATATTTTTATTTTTATATTTAATATTCATAGATTATTTTAACATTCTCCAACAAGTTTTTATATTCATTTTAATTAAAATACACATGGCATTAAATAATTTATTATCAATAAGTCTTTGGATAATTATTGCCCTTATTTTTATTATAACAATCTCCATTATAATATTTCTTGTTCTCACTGAAAAAATTCTAAAAAAGAAAATTGTTATCAAACAAAAAAAAGAGGAGAATAGTCCTAAAAGAAGAATAAAATTATTAATTTCAACTGAAGAAGAACCTAAAAATAAACTTAGAAAAATTAATGCTATTGCAAAAGAAATATTTAGAAATAATTATGGGATTGACTCTAAAATTTCTTATTATGAACTTGCAGAAAAATTTCAAAAACAAGGAAAACAAACCTTTGCAAAATTCTGTCAAGAAATGTTTAAAATACTTTATTCTGGAAAAGAACTTCAATTGCAAAAAACAAAAGAATTAGCAAAGCTCTTAGAAAAAATAGAAAAACAAGTTCAAGAAGAAAAAAGTTTCAAAAATCTTGAAAAAAATATGAAGGCTTCAATAAAAAACTCTCCATCAAAAATTAATTTATTTAAAAAATTCTCTAAAATTGAAAATAAATTTATAGATAAATTTGCAAAAGAAAAAACAATACAAGAAAAATCTCAACAAGATCAAACACAAAATTTAATAGAAAGACCAAAACAACTTCCAAAAACAACACAAGTCCCTTTAGAATATAAAACAAAAAGAGAAAAATTACAAAATCTTCCATTGATAAAATTATTCAAATTCAAAGAAAATTCACAAACACCTTTAAATTTAGAAAAAGAAATTACACAAAAACAAACTGTTTTTCGTCCTACAACAAAAACATTATTTTTCAAAAAGAAAAAAGAAAAATCAACTTACCAAAAAATTGAAGATTTACAAAAAGAAGTTATTGAAAAAGAAAAACAAATAGAAACATTAAGAACAAAACAACAAATACAAAAATTAAAAACAGCAGAGATAAATATTGAAATAAATAAAAACCAGTCTTGGCCTCCAGTTACATTCACTCCAAAACATTTAAATGAAACAAGAAAAATGTCTCCTACAATAGAGGATTCATTTCAAAAAGTAAATAAAGAAATAAAACTCTTAGAAAATGAAATAAAAATAAAACAAAATCAAATGAGAAAAATTCAGTCAAATCCAATTCAAAAAATACCAGAACATTCAACACAAAAACCAAGTCCAATAATAAAAGGATTTCTCAAAAAAATTAGCAAAGAAACAAAAAATATTGACAAAGAAATGTCACTAAAACAAAAACAAATTAATCTAATTAATCTAAAAAAAGAACCAACAAATTATTCAAGTTACAGCACCCCAAAAGTAGTCTCTCCAAAAAAACAAAAAATAGAAGCAACACCAAAAAATAAATCTCTAAAAAAAGAAGAATTCATACATCATGTTGATAATATGGAAAGAATCAAAAGCAGGATACATTCAAGAAGAGCAGGGATTTAATTCAAATTCAAAGACATTAAAACATAATCTCCATCATATTTATGAGTTATTATTTTAAATCCAAATTTTTTATAAAAAATAGGTATTTTTGTAGAAATTAAAATCATTTTTGCTTTAATATTTTTTATTTTCTTTATTCTACTAATTAAATCATTCATTAATTTAGAACCAATTCCTTGATTTTTATATTTAGGATTTATATTAACCCAAAAAATATTAAAAACCATATTATCTATCCACGAAGGAATAAAACCTCCAAATCCCAAAATCTCTTTTTTATCTTCTACTACAATATAATTAGGTTTAAGGAGAGATTTGGAAAACATTTCATTTAATTCTTGCAAAGCTAATTTTTTAGGATATTCCGAACTATTGATTTTTAAAATCTCAAACATTTCAGGAACATCCTTTTTTCTTGCTTTTCTAAATTTCATAAAATAATATAGTAAAAAAGTTTTATTAAATTATCCCCTTCCCAAAATCTTGAAAAAACTTCAAGGAAAAATTCTATAGCGAGTATTAATCAAAAGATATTCTAAAACAAATAATAAAATAGCTACAGTCACTAAATAACTTGATAAATTAAAAGAAACATTTCTAATTTCATATTCAAGAACTTCATTAAAACTTGCAGAAAGTTCTTCGGTATTTGTTGCTCTAAAAAACTTTCCATTAGTATTAAATGCGACAGTTTTCAAAGAATCTTCATCAACTTTTGACAAACCATAACTTGTTTTTCCACCCTCAAGAGTTCCAATAGCAATGCTGTGAACCAAAACATTGTTAATATTTACATAATTTATTGCATCATCTAAATCACCAACATTAATCTGTCCATCACTAAGAATTATCACTGCCCCCGCCTCTTCAGCCACTAATAAATTAGTAGAAGTCACAACACCTTCATATAAATCTGTCCCACTAATTAAACTCACGCCAATATTATCTATGGCATTTTTCACCAAAGATTTTTCCTGTGTCATTCCTTGCTCAATCAAAGCATTACCTGAAAAAGAAACAACCCCAAAATAAGTTCCAATTGGAGCAGAATCAACAAACTCAAGCGCAGTATTTTTCGCCGCAGTAATTCTATCTGGAACCATATCATCTGCTTCCATACTTGTTGAAGAATCAATTGCAATTACAAAAGAAAAAGCACTTGCACTCATTGTTCTATGAACTGTAAAACCTGAAACAGAAAAAATTAAACAAATACACACAAGAATTGTCAAAATCAAAATAGAAATATTTTTTGAATATAAATCAATTCCTCTTATTCTTGAGATAGCTTCAAAATTAGCAAATCTTAATGCATGTCCACCTTTATGTCTTAAAGAAATAAAATGAATAAATACTATTAATGGAATTATAACTAATAAAAATAAATAAGACGGATGGGCAAAACTAAACTCCATTCAAAATAACCCCAATACATTTTTTATATTTATAAAAAATTTTAATTTTATTTCCATTAAACAATTACTCCTTTTTTGCTTTTAGCACGCTGTTTAATAAATGTGGCAAGATTTGAAACAAAAGGTTTATCAGTAGTAAGCAAAAGTGCATCTATTCCTAATTCAAAAAAAGTCTTTTGAACAAAATTTTCTTGCTCACGAGCAAATTTTTCATAATCAGATTTAGCAAGACTTGGATTAATAAGCATTCTTTCTTCTGTTGCAGGGTCTTCAATAACAAGCTCTCCCTGAATATCTGGGAGAGTTCTATCAATAGGATCTCTAATAACCAAAGCCATTGTCTCAAACTGACTTGAAACTAAAGCAAGTTTATGTTTAATACTTTCATCCATTCCAATAAAATCAGAAACAATAACAACAGATGCAATAGATTTATCAATATATTTTAAAGTAAAATCAAGTACATTTTCTAAATCAGACCTTCCCCCATAAGTAGAAGCATCAGTAATCATGTTCATAAATTGAACAAAATGTTTTTTTCCAACTTGCGGATGAACAAATTCTTTAACACTTTTTTCAAAAAGAACATACCCAACTTTATCTCTTGAAGTAAGAATTAAATTCGCAAGTGCAGCAACAACCTCTACAGAATACTCACACTTAAGTTTATCAGTTGAACCAAAAACCATTTTTTCCCCAACATCAAGAATAAAAACAATTTTCAAATTTCGTTCTTCAGTATATTGTTTTGCAAGAATCTTATTTACTCTCAAACTCGCCTTCCAATCAATTACACTCGCATCGTCGTCAGGAGCATAATCACGATAACCATCAAACTCAAGCCCTCTTCCTTTTAACATTGTTCTATAAACTTTCGTCCTAATCTCAAAAGATTTCATCACAGATTGAAAAAGAGCAATACTTCCTGCAATATCAGAATTTAGTTTTTTATCTACAATTTTAACCACCTACTTTTTACAATAAAGAATCAAAATATTAAAAAGGTATCTAATAACTTATTAAAAGGTATTATACACAATTTTATTTTTACGCCTACCTTTAGAAACTTATTTAAAACCAGAATTTTTTTAATATTATGCAAGACGATTCTATATTATTCAAAACAAAATTTTGGAAAGTTGTTCTAAGGGGTGAACAATCTTATTTAGGCAGATGTGTAATTCTTCTCAAAAGAGATTGTGGAGAATTATCAAATTTAACATATAAAGAGTTGTTAGATTTTCATGAAAACATTGTAAAAAAACTAGGGTCTACTTTCAAGAAAGTATTTGATGCCACAATGTTTAATTGGACTTGCTTGATGAATAATGCTTATCAAGCTGAAAATACAAAACCTTATGTTCATTTCCATTTTAGACCAAGATATAATCGCAATGTCAAATTTACAGGAGAAGAGTTCCACGATCCTGATTTTGGTCATCACTATAATCGTGAAAGAAAAAATTTTGTTTCAAAAGAATTACTAAAAAAATCTCTGAAGAAGTAAAAAAATACTTGTAACGGAGGAAAATAAAACTCAAAAATTTTCCTTCGGAACGTTGCACTAAAAATCAATCCATAAATGGAGAAACTAACAGAACATTATATTAAATCAAAGTAAATTTTATTAGATAAGTTTTTAATTATAAAATGCGATAATATATTATGAAAAATAAAATATTAATCATAATTATAATTACCTTTTTAATCGTTTTTGTGTCTGCATTATATTCGTACAAAAACATATTTACAAAAGAAATTTATCCATTTGAGACAGATAATATTATTCTTAAAAATCCAAAAGAAGTTTCCAAATTTACAACGGAAAGTGGATTAATAATAGAAGCAGCATCAGATCAATTATTAGTTTATTTTAGAGAGGGTGTTTCTGATGAAGAAATTAAGGATTTTGTTAATTTAGTTCATGACCATAATGGCTATATTGTTGGACAGATACCAAACTCAAAAATTGTTCAAATAAAGATAAAGCCTAAAGAGACTCTCTTAAATCTAAAAAAAGAATTGGGGAATATTAGTTATATAAAACTTGTAGCATATAATAGAATTGTTGGAGAAGATATCTTTGATGAATAGTATCCTATTTGAAAAATTTCTTTACAGCAAAGTCAAAATCAATAACTTTTCACATTATCAAGAACAAAATCAATAATTTTATCAGTGTTAATACTTTCTGCCTGCGCCCTATAAGATAAAATTAATCTATGTCTTAAAACATCATGTGCAACAGATTTCACATCAATTGGAAGAACAAAATCACGTCCACGTAAAAGCGCCTCTGACTTAGAAGCAACAAAAAGTGCTATACTTGCCCTTGGAGAAGCACCCAAATCAACATATTCAGCATATTGAAATTTATCGTCCCTCGTCATTTTAACAATATCTAAAATATATTTCTTAACTTTATCATCAAGGTAAATCTTATGAACCAACTTCTGTAATTCAAGAATTTTTTTAGGAGACATAATATTTCTCAATTTAATCTCTTCAAATTTTCTAAATGTTGCATTTTCTTCCATTAATCTTAACTCATGTTTTGACTCTGGATAGCCAAATTTAATCTTAAACAAAAATCTATCAACCTGTGCCTCTGGCAAAGCATAAACCCCTTCTGTCTCCAAAGGATTTTCATTAGCCATAACAAAAAAAGGCAAATCCAAAGGATAAGTTTCATGCCCAATAGTAACTTGTTGTTCCTGCATCGCCTCAATTAAAGCAGATTGTGTTTTTGGAGGAGAACGATTAATTTCATCTGCAATAATAAAATTAGCAAAAATAGGACCCTTCACAACCTCAAAACCTTTTTGCGGAGTATAAGTTGTAAGCCCAATAATATCTGTAGGAAGTAAATCTACTGTAAACTGAATTCTTTTTGATTCACAACCACTTACTTTTGATAATGCCTTTATAACAAGAGTTTTTGCAATACCTGGAACACCTTCTAAAAGAACATGTCCCCCACATATAATTGACCTCAAAAGAGCTTCAACAACTTTTTCATGTCCATAAAAAGCAACCCCAACTTCAGATTTCATATCTTCAAGTAATTTTGACGCCTTTTTTACTTCACTGCGACTTGCCCTTCCTTTCAAATGAGACTCCTCTTTAAAAAATTTTTTTTGTAACCCTTTCTTTTGTAATTCTTTTTTATCTAATTGTGAATTCTTATGATTCTTTAAGTTACGAACTAATTTATGATTCACCACTTTTTTTTTCATTTTATCAATTACACCTCAACAAGCTTTCTTTTATTATTAAATCTTTCCGTGTTTTTATCGAAGCTATTCTTTACTTCTTTCAAACCTCGTTTTAATTTTCTCCGCCTATAAGAATAATATAAAAATCCTGCCATAAAAATTATCACACTAACTATCCAAACATAATTAAATAAATATTTCTCAAATTGATTTCTTACTCTGACATAAGGGGGTTGTTCAATTGCAATCCTACAAGCTTCAAGTGCTTCATCTAATTTATCAAATGATTCATCAACTGCTCCTGCATTCAAAAAACTCCTTGCCTCATCAACAAGTTCTGTTAATTCAACACACTCAGGATTGCCAGTAACAAATTCTTCAGTAAAAAGAATCCTTTCCAAAATAGATTCTGTCTCTTCAACATTAATAAAAATTTTTGCCCAATCAGAATAAACAGGGTCTTTTACAGTTGCATTCAAAGTAATTTCATACAATCCATATTCTTCTGTATTCGCATCAACAATCAAAGTCAAATCTTTTTTAGCTCCAGCTTTTAATAAATCTATAATTGAATTATCAAATGAGGCAATTATGTCTTCTCTAAAAAGCCCGTCTTTTGAAACCCCTGCTTTAAGATAAATACTTTTCAAATCAACCTTGCCTGAATTTTCAAGTGAAATTGGTAAAACTAATCTATCTTTTCTCCTTGATGAAACAGGTTCTGGGACAATTATCTTTAATGAAATTGGTTGAGTAGTTCTACTTCCTCCCCCTCCCCCCCCACTAGATGGGGCAGAAACAACAATTGTAGATACAGGACTTATTTCAAGAGTAAAATTATTTGCAGAAACTGTATTAAAAATAGCACCACTTGTAATATTATATTCTTGTGCAATCAAACTATAATTTGCTGTCAAAGAAGAAGATGTTGGATTTGTATAAACTGCTGAAGGAGAACCATCAGAACTTGTCCAATTTGTAATAGTATAAGTAATTAAGGAAGACCCATTAATAAGAGTCGTAGAAAATCCAATTGTCTGATTAATACATGAATCAGTTGCATCAATATCAGAAAATTTATCTGCCAAATTAATTGTAAAAGAACCTGCTACAGACTCTATATTATCTGACCCTCCAATATTTAAACTATTTTCATCATCTGCTTCTCCTAAAAATGTTAGTGGCGCATTGCTATGGGCAATTTGCAAAGACCAAATTGATGAGTTACTTAATTTAGAATTAAAAGCAGTTAACCTCAAATCAATAGTTCCTGTACAAGTCTCATCAGTAAAATTCGGAGCAAAAGCAAATAAAAAACTATTTCCATCTCCATTGTCTGTTGTAGTATTTCTCAAAACACCGTCTATATATAAGTTATAAGTTAAAGTATCTTGCACAGTGTGGTTAGCACTAAAATTAAGATAAGAATTTATGTTCTCAATCAATGAAAAAACATAAGAATTCACAGGAGACAAAAATACAGGATAATCATAAACAGTTAATCCCCATAAAATAGAATCTTGCCTTCCAGTTGAATCATTAACTGAAATATTCAAACTATAGATTCCAGCAAGACTAGAATTAAAAGTCATATTCAAATATCCAGAAGTTGTATTAAAAATAGTTTCATCTCCATTAATAAAATCATCTCCAGAAACAAAATTTACACTAAAAATAAAACTCCCATTAGCATCTGTTCCATCTTCTTCATCAGTTGCATTAAAATCTACCAAAATAGATTCTTCAATAGATGAATCCAAATCATCTTTAGCAACCATTGAAGGATTATGTTGCACAGAAGTAATTGTCAAATTAAAACTCACAAAATCACTCAAATTTCCCTTATCACTAATATTAATTGAAATACTATAATTTCCAACATCGGCTTTTACAGAGGTGAATGTGGCAGTGTATTTTGACCTATTTGTCTGCCCTGTTCCAAAAGGGTCAATAGAATCAAAAGTAAAATTAAACAAATTTGTATTGGTTCCATTAATTGTAACATTCACTATCAAAGTCTCGTTATAAAATATTTTCTGGTTTGCGGGAACTTTAAAATCATCATCTTGGATATAAAGAGTTATGACAGACAATACATCTTCAGAGGTATTCATATTCCCCGAAGTAAGATTTATTGTAATTCCTGAAACAGTAAGAGGTGTTTCTAAAAAAGGAGCTTCATTTGTATTATTTATTGTGAAATTAAAAATTGTCGTATTAGTCAAATATCCATCACTAACAGTAAGATTAATTATGTGTTGTCCAACATCTTCATCTTGGATATTACTAATATTAATTTCTCCTGAGGTTGTGTTAAGAAAAAATGCTGGAAAAGTTGTAGAGCTCCAATTAGAAAATGTGAGCGTGTCGCTATCTTCATCAAAAACCATAGAAGAAAGGTTAATTGACAAATTTCCACCTTCAACAGCAGAATAATTATTTTGAAGAGGAGAAATCCAATATGGAAAGCTGTTTGAAATAATCAAAAGATTAAATGTTTCAGTATCAGTTGCATTATTTAAATCTTTAACAGTAAGATTAATTGTATAATTTCCATTGTCAGACGCAATTGGAGTAAATTGAATTTGTGCAGTTGTCTTGTTTGTTGGAACTCCCCCAGATAAAACTGGCATGCTAATTATATCAATCTCAAAATCACTTAAACTCATTTCTTGAGATAAATTAGATGCATTTAATATTGTAAGATTAAAATTAATTGTTTCATTATAACCTCCATAATTTATATCTTTGTGAGGAATTTTTAAATCATCATCATAAACAGTTAAACTAATTGTTGTCAAAAGTTCAATTGAAGTATTAACATTTTCTATACTTAGCAAATCAGGAACATCATCTAATGCAACACTTTTATTTACATATACATAAATTTGCGTTGTATTGCTTTCCCCAGAAGTTACATCTTCTATAGTAAAATCAATTGTCCAATTTCCTATTTCAGTTTTCTGAGGTGTAAAATTTATTGTTACAGATTTTGAAAAATTTTCCGCAAAAGTAGAAAGATTAGAAAAAAACCAACTTTCGTTTAAAACTCCTCCAGTATAACCTCTTAATCCAGCTAAACTAGTAATATTCAATAAATCAGATTGTCCACGAGTAGTAATATTAATTTGACAAGCTCCTGATTCATTTTCCTGAAAAATCTTATCTTGACAATCACTTATATTTACAGTTAAAATTCCAAGTACATTAAACACAACAACACTTGAATAAAGAGTTGTCTGATTTAAATTATAAGTCTCAGGAGTGCAATATTCATGAGGACACCCATACTCACTACTATTTCCAAAATCCATAACAGTAATATTTGCCCAATAGGTCCCAACATCATTTCTTTCAGGAGTAAAATTCATAATTGCTGAAGTATTTGAAAAATTAGTTGAACTTAAAATAGAACAATTCTCATCTTCAGCCCTACCACTCCACGAAGCATGAGTACAATTTCCAAAAAAAGTTATATTAAAAACCAAAGGATAATGGCTCTCTTCATCTGTTGCATTAAGATACTCTAAAAAATTTGAATCTTGTGTTAAATTATATTCATTTTTCATTCCAGCAAAAACAGGGGCATCGTTTGTTGCATTTATTATGAAAACAAACTTCGCAGATTGTCCTGTTGTTATTCCTTGGGCAAAAACATTTATTGTAAAATTTCCTGTTTGGTTATTTAATGTTGAATTTATATTCATAATTCCAATAGTTGAGTTACTAAACCCTGTGTCATCCCATGAAAGCCAGCCAAAATCTGAATGACTTGTTTTTGAACCATTTTCACTCCAAAAAATATCTAAAACAGAAAAATGTTGCAGTTGTGAATAGTCAGTAAGATTTGCAGTGAAATTATAAAAATAAACTGAATCTTCATCAAAATAATGAGAAACATTATATGCTTCTTCTTTCCATGTTGGATCAGCCGCACCAACTAAAACAATTAAACCAATAATAAACAAACTAGCTAAAAATAAATTAATTAAATTACCTCTTGCATTACTACGCATTTTGCTTCACCTCTTTTAAAAATTTATGAACAGCTAAATCAATAAATTGTTTTTTGTTTACAAATTTAAATTTATTTTCATTTTTATTTACAAATTGTTCTACTTCTTTTAGTAAAGAAGAATCAATCTTTACAACTGCACCACTTTCTTTTTTGTTTAATTTTTTCATATGAAACTTGTTTCCTAATGTAGTTTTTTCTACTACCGTACTTTCTTTTTTTCTAAAAAAGAAAGCCGTTTTTTTGTTTTGTCATTCTTTTTTAAGTTACTTAAGGTTACTTATTAATACCAATAGTTACTCAAAGTTACTATTTAAATCTACCTCTCCAAAAAATCACTGAAATTTTTTATGATATAATTCCCAAACATAAATAATCTTATCTTTTTCATTATATTCATAAGATAATCTATAAGGTTTAATATAAATTTCTCTAGTTCCTTTTCTAATATACTTCATGGGTTTTCCAATTTCAGGGTTCTTTACCATTTTCTTAATTTGTTTTGTAACTTTAAGTTTAAACAAATTATCTTTAATTTTTGAAAAAATAAATATAAATTTTTTATCAAAACGCACCTCTACCATTTACTCATTTCTTCAAAAAGATTTTCAGAATCTACACTAATAAACTCTCCCTTTTCTATTCTTTCTTGGGCTTCCTTAGTTCTCTTGGCAAATTCCAAATCATCCAAAACACTTGCCTTAACACTTTCTTTATTTTTTAAAATGATTTGACCATCATTCTCAATCAAAAATATTTTCTCCCCAATATTAAAATTTTCACGCATTTCCTGAGGAATAACTATTTGACCCTTAGAACTCATCCTTGTAATTGCAAAATCCATAGTAAGACCAATCTTACATACTATTTAAGCTTTCCTTTCTTAAATTTAAAAATTGCTTATATAGTAGATTAACATTTTTATCTGTCACAAAATCATGGTGCCTAAATCCTCCACCAAATGTTTTGGGAATATGCATTAGTTCATGAATTATAACTTTAACCTGTTCTTCAAAATTTAATTTATCAAATCTTTCAGATAAAAATTCAAGAGGATAAAATGCTTTAACTTCTAAAGCCATTTGCATTAATTTTCCCAATGCATGACATCTTGCAATTGTTCTTTTTGAAGACGTTCCAAAACTACGAAAACATTTAACTCGTTCTGTATTAACATGAGGGAATAATAAATCAGAAATCTCTTCTGCAAGTTTTTGTAAATCAGGAGCAAATTCATATCTCATAAAACAAAAAAATAAGATAAGTTTATATAGATTTTTGTAAAAATATAAGATAAAGGTATTCAATACATCGCGATACCTATGAGTAATGGCCTAACCATTTTTCATTAATTTCCACATTGTCTCGCGATGCCTATGCGCAATGGCTATGATAACTAAAATAAAACCAAATATTTGGAGATTTTCTTTTGCAAATTTCGGCTCTTATATTTACTTAATAAAACTAAAACATAAAAAAATATTAATTGATACTGGATCTCCAGAAAATATAATTGAACTTGAAAATGACTTAAAAGAATTAAATCTCTTTCCAGAAGATATTGAAATTATAATCCTCACACATAATCATTGGGACCATGTAGGAGGAATTACTCTTTTTCTCAACGCTGAATTCTATGCAGATAAAAAAGATTTTGGAGAAAATCTAAAAGATATTTACAAATTAAATATTCCAGAGTTTAAAATAATTAATACTCCAGGACATTCAAAAGGAGGAATATGTATTTTATATCAAGATATTTTATTTTCAGGGGATACATTATTTCATAGAGGAACTATTGGAAGAACAGATTTACCTGGAAGCTCAGAAAAACAAATGAAAGAATCTTTAGAAAAATTAAGCAAAGTCAAATATAAAATTCTATGTCCTGGTCACGGGAATTAAAAAGATAAATTTTTAAGTCAAAAATTCTAATAATAAATATGAAAAAACAAATTTTAGATTTTACAGTATTAATAGAACAAGATGAAGATGGACTTTATGTAGCAAAAGTTTCTGAAATTGAGGGATGTTATACTCAAGGAAAAACAATTCAAGAAGTATTAGAAAGAATAAAAGAAGCAATTGAAGTTTGTCTTGAATCAGAAAAAGAAAATATAAATCCAATGACATTTATAGGAATACAAAGAATACAAATCCCAAATTCATTAACTGTATAAAATGCCCCAACTAATTCTAATCTCTGGAAAGGAATTATGCAAAATACTGCAAAAATTAGGATTTAAAAAAATTCACGGAAAAGGAAGTCATGTCAGATTTAAGCATTCAGATGGAAGAAGAACAGTTGTCCCAATTCATGCAAATGAAAATCTGGGAAGAGGATTATTAATCGAAATACTAAAACAAATCAAATTAACAAGAGAAGAATATGAAAGCTTAAGATAATATTAAAATTCTTTGTCCAGGACACGGGAATTAATTTAATTCAAAATTCCAAAATCCCAACATTCCTTTCGTAGGAATACTCTTTTTTAATCTCTCGGCGTTCTCCAAAATAAATCCATACTTTCCCCAATCAGAATCAGCCAAATGTTTATTTTTATCTTCTTTATGTTCTTCTTTATTTTCATATTTTTTGGCATCTACTAATTTTGCTTTTCCAACAATAAAACCGCAAGGCAATTCATTAAATCCAAATTTTTTCATTGCATTTTTATTAGGAATTTTTGAAGCATGAATTAAAAATTCTCCACGAAATTTTGTATTCCATTTTCTAAGTTCAATTGTCTTTTTTCCAGAAACAACTAATTCTGCAAACGGTTGTTTTAATGATAAAACCTTCATTTCAATATGTCAATAATTTTAATTTTTGTCATCAACAATTACATGTTTCCCTCTCTTAAAAACTTCTCTAATATATTTATCAACATCTTCTAATTTCTTAAAAGTATATTTCTCTTCATAACCATTATGAAACAAACATTCATCTTGATTATATTCTCTACAAATTGTTGGACGTTTTTCATAAATTTCACATTTATTTTTCTCACCCAAAAACTCACACAAAGTCAAAAACTCAATATGCCACTTATCTTCTTCATCAACATAAACATTAATATTTTTATGTGCAACATACCAACGAATATTTTCAAAATCTTCTAAATCCTCTGGCGTATCAATCTCAATTGCAACATATTTACAACACTTTCCATTACATTTTTCACAGGTTTTACTTGTGACCTTTAGGTTATTTGACATCGGAAATAAAAAGAAAAATGTTTTATAAAATTACCGAGTAACAATCTCTAAAGCATCCCTATGTTTCAACTCATAATTCTTCCCTAATGCTCTTTTTGTCCGAGCATCAATTGCTTTAATAAAATTTTTCCCAAAATCTGTATGAAGAAAAAAAGCAAAGTCCAAAGCAGTTGAACCAGGAGGAAGCAAAAAACAATCAGGCAAAATATTCCCTTTACTATCTCCTAATTTATTAGCACTTCCAGGAAAAATAGCAAGATAACCTAAAATATCAAAAACCGCTTTATTCAAAATATCTTGAACACCTGTACTTCCATAAACATCTAAAACATTTTTCTTAATTTTTTCCAAAGCCTCTTTTTGTTTTTCATTTAAATCCCCTTTAATTTTGTCTTTAGTAGATATTTCTTCAGAAATATCTCGGGGCCTCATGAGAGGTACTCGCAACCCCTGTGGTTGTACACCCTTGGGTGCAAAATTATCTTCTCCAGGAATATAATCAATTAAACCAGCTTTAGCAGCCTCTCTTAAAGCAAGTTCAGAATCTGCAGAACACGGAATAATAACCAAATCAGAAAATTCCTTTTTCATTTTCTCAATATTTTCTTTAGAATTTTCTCTATCACATTTATTCGCTGCAACAATCATTGGTTTACTTATTTTTCTAAGCATTGATGCAAATTTCATAATATCTTCATCTTTCCAAGTACTAGGTTTTTCAGAAAAATTTAATTTCAATAAAACTTCTTTAACATCATCTTCATTAACTTTCAAACCAGAAAACTGCTTGGCAACAGCCTCAGAAAATTTAGATTTCTCCATTTCTGTTTTACGAGCAAATCCCTTCCAAACTTTTATCAAAATATTATAATACCATTTATTTAATTCATCTTCTAAAAATTCTATATCTTTACATGAATTATAATCCTTTGTCGGCTTTCCTCCTTCATCTGTTTCTCCTGATACATCCACCACATAAACAAAAATATCTGCATCTCTTAAATCATCTAAAAATTTATTTCCTAACCCTTTCCCCTCAGACGCTCCAGGAACCAATCCTGCTACATCTTTAATATCAATTGGAACAAAACGATTATGATTTATACAAAACCCGTGATTAGGATTACATTGTGTATTAAATTCTTTATCAATACAATCTACTTTTACATAACCCACCCCATGTTGAGCTTTAATTGTAGTAAATGGATACGATGCTATTTCAACTTCTGCTAAAGTCGCTGCTTTAAAAAAAGTACTTTTCCCCACAGATGGCTTACCTACTAATCCAATTAACATTTTATTATTTACTCCCACGATAAAAACATTTATTCACTAACTTTTTATCAATAAATTTAAATTTATTTTTCTTAATCAAAGCATCAGAACAAATTTCTTTAAAACTATAAATTTCAATTTCTTTTTTTAATGTTTTTATAGCCCTTACTAACGAAGTAAAATCTCCATCTCCAGAGATTAAAATAGATTTATCGTATTTATCTTTTGTTGCTCCCATAATCATATCAATTGCCAAATGAATATCATCTCCTTTAATAGAATAAAATTCTTCATCCAGATTATTTAATCTCTTTTGCCTTTTACATAAAATAATTTCAAACTTTTTCAATTTTCTCAAACGATCAAATAACTTCTGTTGTCTTTCCCACTTGTTTATGTTTAATTTTCTTTTCAAAGAAGCATTATAATAATTAACTTTTACAAGTTTATCTGTCTTGCAAATTTCCTTAGCAAATTTTTCAAAATCAAACATAAAATCATTATATCTACTATTTATAGTCTTTATTCCATAAACAAAATTAGCACCATCAATATAAATAGAAATTCTTTTTGGATTACCTTTTTTCATTTTAAAAAAATACCGGCGTTGCCGAAGCAAAACCGGGAACACGTTTTGCGGTATGTCAAAAGACTTAAGGCAATACCTGTTACCTTAATTTATAGAAATTATGCTCTTATTTAAGCTTTTTGTTAACTCAAAATTCAAGTAAAAAAATTCGTTTAATCTGCAATTAAATGAAATATTAGCTTTAAGAAAAAGTATCTATTCTTGTTCCATTATTTGTTTCAATCCGTTAAAGATTTCTTGAGTAAAAGGTTGTTCTAATTCACCATCTTTAACTAATTCAAAATATATTAATTTAGTTGTAGTATCATCAATTTTTCGATAAATATATTTAACAGAATAATTGTCATCTTTTTCTGTCAATGTAAATAGTTTATTAGGTTCAAACTCCACAACCTTATATTCATTCCAATTGGAATTAGTTCTACGATTTTTGTAAGTTGTTCCAATCTTAGGAGGATACTCTTCTGCAATTTCTTCATCAATGGATGGAATCCACAAATGAGTATTTTTAGGATTAGTAGTAAATTCAAAAACTTCTTGAATTGGCTTTTTGATAACTATAACAAGTTTATTTTCATTCATTAAAATAATGGAAGTTAACAAATATATAAATTTATGTACGTTTCTTAAAAATTTTGAATTATTTTTGACTTAGACGAGGCACTTTTCTTCCGCCGTGTACTCAGGTACACAAGGAAGGAAATAACAAAGTATAAATCAAAAAGAAACAAAATTAAATTTAATCCTTTCCCAATTTCCTCAATCTCATCAACTCTTTTTCATCTTCTATGAGTTTTTGTCTTGCTTTTTGGATTTTATCTCCTTTCAAACTATCAATTCTCTCTCGTGCTTTTTTTAAATCTGCCTCAGCCTTATCAAATTCTCCTTCATCATCAGAATCATCATTATCATCTTTTTTAGGAAATAAATCTCCAATTTTATTAATATGTTCAACCATTTTTCCTTTTCTTCTTTTCACAAACAAAAAAATCGGAACTGCTATGATAATTGCTATGAGGCCATAAGACATCATATTAACAATAGATTTATTTTCTTGATAAATCGCATTTCCACTAATCAAAATACCTTTAAAAATTCCTGTTGAATTTCCTGTTGAATTTTTTTCTGCAGAAATATTGCTTCCTAAAATTTCTTCTTCCAATAAAATTTCTGTTTGATTGGATTCAGATTCATTGACAACAACTTCAGAAACATTTACAATCTCTTCTACCTCTTCTTGAGATTCTTCTTCAATTAAAAGAGCAACATCTTCAACACTTATTCCATTAGGAATAAAATTTAATTTGATTTTCTCTCCATCATGAAAATTCTCATCAAAAATTTTATATTTGATAATTATTTTACCCTCATTTTTTAATAATAATCCTAATTTAAATGTTGATTTTTGTGGAGTATATTCTAATTCAAGATTTCCCTTTTCCCCAGTAAATGTCTGAAAACGTTCTAAAGGAAAATCATCACTTGAATAAGCATCAATTTCTGTTATAAAAATTTCATGATCTGGAAGAGTTTGAATTTCAAAAACAGTTTTAGCAGAAATAAGTGAGATAAATAAAAAGCAAATTGCAAACCCAACAAAAATTTTTGGCACCATTTTATTTTATTAAGAAAAATTTATTTATAAATATTTTGATTGAAAAAAATAAAAATAAAAAAAAGAGATTATTCCTCACTCTCTGTTGCTACAAAAGCCCACCAGGGTTTATCAATTCTTATTAATTCTCCAGTTTCTGCATCTACTTGCGCCTCCACATTCATTCGTGCTCCAAATAATCCAAAAACTTTAGAATTTCTCTGGGTCTTCATTTCATAAGCAAATCTTGCATCATCTCCTAAACCAACTTCTCTTAATTCAATTTCACAATCTTCACCACAATTTCTAAGTCTTAATCTTTCTAAAGCTGTTTCAGAAGCAATGTCAGGCATAACTTTAATTTCAAAATCTTTACCTTGAGATGTTCTTGCGTATAATCTAGTTCTATTTTGAAATTCTTCTTGTGTCAAATTACATAAGCAATTTGCATAAGAATCTCCAACCTTTAAACTAAATCTTCCTTGATTTTGAAAAATTTGCATCATTTGTCCTTGCTGTCCAAAATATTCACCTGGTTTAGCCATCACCCCTCTGCCTTCTCCAAGAATAGGTTCTCCGCCTTGCCCACCTGTAGCAATAATTTCGTCATGTAAAGGTCCAGTTCCATCACCAGGCCCAACTTGGGCAGTTACAGCAAAACTCATAAAAACCACCAGTAAAATTAAAATACTAAAATTTTTCTTATACATCTTTCACCTCCTTCTATAAAAAAATTATATTAAATAATATATAAAACTTTTGAATAAAATTAAAAATAGCACGCCCCCCACCGAAATCCTCAAAGAGGTTCTAGTGCCCTTCCTAAGGGTATCGAACTATCTTGTTCGAATCTTAACGCCCCCACCGAACTGCGACTGAGTTTCGAAATCCCTTTGAGAATTTGAATTTATTTTTATGCTCTTATTTAATATAAAGTGGAAGAATAAAACCGAAATTCTATTCTTCCTATTTGACCGAAGCCAAATAATCTAACCGAAGTTAGACAGAATTATTAAGAAATTATTGTTTAAATAGATTTTTGTTTTGTAGAAAGAATGTTCTAACTGGAATGAGTGGGGGAGTTTAGAATAAATCAATTAATATCTTCCTAATAGTCGAAAAATTTTTCTTTTTTCAAATAAATTACTCCAGTTCCCATAAGGCCAACTCCAAAAAAATAAAGTCCCCATCCTAGCCAGCTAAAATAAGAACCATCCCCACTTCCAATATTTCGTTTAGATTGATATTTTTCAATTAAATCTATAGTTTCTTGAGACATCAAATCCTGATCATAATTTAAATTTATATCTATCATAGTTTCAAGATATTGCATGTCTTTTTCTTCTTGATAATTATAAACTCCAATTTGGAATAATATTGTTAAAAAAATAATCGTCATTCCCATAGATAAGAAAAATTTTCCAGGAGTTTCTAAATTTATAAATAACATTTTATAATTAATTTTCTCTAATATTTAAAATTATCATCAAAACTAAAACAGAAATCCACAAAATAAAGATAACCTTCTTCTCTCTCAACAGCTTTTTCTTTCACAATTTCCATATTTTCATAATTCATCTCTCATTTTTAAAATTATTTGAGATTAAAAAAGGAAAATGCGAGGGATGTGGAAGTTCTCCTAAAAGCATTTGTTTATAATTTAACGATCATAGGAAAATATAGTTAAATATACAAATTAAAATGAAAAAAAGACTTTCGACATTAATGAATAAGATATTAAATAAAGTTTCTTCAGAGAAGAAATTTGAAATAGTTGATGTCTCAGGTTCTGGACATTTAAATGAAATACAATATAGAGCAAGAATTAATTTAATCTCTTCTAATAATGAGAAATTTTGCATACTATTTTTAGAAGGAGATTTAGATGAGTTAACTGATGAAGAAATAACTGGATCTCTTGTTCATGAACTGGCTCATTTTTTCTCCCCAAAATCCACAATAGAACAACGTAAATTTATGCTGTTAGTAGAAATATCTCGTCAAATAGAAATACACAAAAAAATTATAGGTAGTAGATTTTTACCAAAACTGATTGAAAAAAAAGATGCCCTACATATGGAAATTGGTGGTGGGGAAAGAGTGAAAAAGATACTTGAATGGTATGATGTGGAAGAGAATGCTACAGATTCAAGAGCATCAAAGTGGGGTTTTGAAAAACAAATAAAATCCATGAGGGAAAAACAAAAAACATATAATTTTGGGTTTAGATTTGCAATATCAAATTAATTTAATTCCCAATCTCTTTTTTAACCAATTTAGTACTTCGATTGCTTGTTTATTTGTTTTTGGGATGGCTTTTTCTAAAATATCAAAATCTCGTTTTTCAGATTCAATATCTTTTCTTCTTGATATCTGAACTGCTTGATCATGTAATTTTTTATGTTTTTCATTTCGATCTTTAATTTGTTTTTCTTTGGTTTTATGTTTAGCAATTTCATTATTCAAATATTTAATTATTTCATCATAGTTTGAAGTCCCCCGTTTAATGCTTGTTTGAATTTCCTTTAGAGTATTAGAATTCGTATGGGGATTTAAATCATCAATAATATAATTTTTTTGTATATCAAATCTTTTCGCACATTCTATTTTTTTTGCAATCCGTCTACAATGGTCTGAAATTAATTTTTTCTCTTCTTCCATATCCTTCGTATAATAAATTGGTTTACTTTTTTTCTCACTTCCCTGGTTATTTATAATAAATCTTCCCTCCAATAAATCATCTTTTTCCCAATGCAAAAGATCTCCCGCCTTAAAATATTTAAGAAGTATTGAGGGAATCCTTGTTGATAATGTATTTCCATCTGAGGAAACAATTGACTCTCCCCAATTATCTGGATCTCCATTAATGGGGTTAAACTTCTTTTTAGAAAGAGTTTTTTTAATAAGTTGTTTAGGAATCATATTATTAAGATTATCTTTGAATATAAAAGATTAACTTTTCATTGAGGGTATTTTACAATTTGTACATTATGTGTTAACCTGTTTTTAAAACTAAATTACTCATTTATAATATGAGCAAGTTGCAAATAATCATTGATAATAAGGCTGCGGAGCAGATAGGCGAATTAGCAAAAAAAGAAGGAAGAAGTATCAGTAATTATCTAAGAAAAATAATCTTAAAAAAATTAGGAGATAAAAATGATCTCTAAAGCAATATTATTTGAGGTCCAACTTTTTGAAAAGATGGAATCATATTGTCAATCTAATAAAACAAATGCCAATGATTTAATTTCAGTTTTATTGACTACATATTTGGAGGATCAAAAAAATGGAAATTTCTAATGAAAAGATTTATGAAAAATTGATAGGCCTTGAATTACAAATCCAAGCACTCAATAGAGCAAATAAATCGAATAAGTTTCAATTTCTTGAGCAAGAAGTAAAAAATTTGGAAAGAGTTGAAGTGTCAAAAGTGCAATCTATACTTGGAGGAATCTCAAGACCTTGGGCATTGAATTTAATGAAAAAATTGGGAAAAGAGAATCATTTTCAATTTGTTCCTGGAAACAGACAAATGAAGAGACCTTCCTTGATTGTTTATGAAGAAGCGAAAGCCAAAAAAGAAAAATATGATAAAATTAAGTCTTTTGTAAATAAAAATGGCATTGTGAGTTTTGCTCAAATTTGTGAATACTTAAATTTAGAATTAAATGATAAAAATCTAGAAATTATAAAAATAATAATTAATGGTCTTATAAGAACTGAAACAGAATATGAAATAGAAGGAGGGAACAAATTACATAAAATAACTGTTAACAAAAAGGTTGTTAATAGAGTTGATTATAAAAAATAAATTAAAAAGATGCCAGAAAGTATCTTCTTTTTTATTTTTTAAAAAAGATTATAATTAATTTTCTCATTAACAATTAATAAGACAACTACTTACTTACTTTACAACTAACTATTATTAATAATAGTTAATAATAATTGTAAAAATATCTCAAGAGAGTCAGAGATTATTAACACTTAATAGAATAATTAATTGTTTGAAATTTATATTTAGTAAACAAAAAATCTTACAAAATCTTACAAAAATGGCTAAAAAATTAAGCGGAAAAAAGAAAAAAGTTATGGAAAGATTAAAGCAAAATGTTTTTGCAATTTCGAAAACTTTCAAGGAATTGGGAATTTCAAGACAAACTCATTATGATTGGTTAAACTCAGATGAGGCATACAAGAAATCATTTTCTGAAATTCAAGAAGAACTTAAAGATATTGCAGAATCTCAGTTGTTTAAACTCATTAAAAAAGGTAATTTTCAAGCGATTAAATTTTTTTTATCGACAAAAGGCAAAGATAGGGGGTATGGTGATAAAGAAGAAATTGAAGAAAATAGAACTATTATAATAAATCCAATAGTAAAATCTAATGAGGAAATAAAAAGAGAAAGACAAGCAAAAATTAAAAGACTTTTAGAAAAGTAGAAAATAAACTAAAAATACTTAACAAACTTAACAAAAATGGCAAAATTGAATAAGAAGAAAGTGAAAGATGCTATTTATAATTCAATGGGTGTTAAATCAGTAATAGCTCAAAAATGTGGAGTTTCAAGAAGTGCATTAACACAATTTTTAAATAAATCTCAAAACCAAGAATTAGAAAAAGAAATATTATCTGAAAAAGAACGACTTTTAGATATTGCTGAAAAAGGATTAATTGATGCAGTTAAACAAGGAGAAAAATGGGCTATTGAAAGAGTTCTTAAAACGATTGGTAGGGAGAGAGGATATTTTGAAAAGTATCAAGTTTTAATAGAAAAAGAGGACACAAGTTTGACTGAGGAAGAATTTCGAGAAGCGATTGAACGACTTCGAGAAAAATAAAAAATAAATCAAAACTCCCATTATTAATAATCCAATAACTCCTATAGCTAAACTTCCATAAGTAATCTCACCACCACAACCTATTTTATTACAAAAAAATTCATAACTCATTTTATTCAAAACCAAATAATTCTTTTAAGAAATTGACTATCTTTTGAAGTGCTGTATTACTTTCATCTACTTTAGATTCAATACTTCTAACTTTCTCATTAGTTTTTTCTAAGCTTTTTTGAAGATTAAAACATTTTCCTTCAACACATTGTCCACTTAAACATTCAAAATCATTCTGACAAAATCTATTTTCTTCTTTTTGAAGTTCTAATTCTTTTGAAATATCGCAGAAAACGTTTTTATTATTCTCTTGCAATCTATATCCTAAAGGTAAGCATGAATCTTTATATTCGCATCCGTTACAATCTTGGTTTTGATTGTTTTCATCTTCTTGGGTTTCTTCTTCAATTTCTGCATTTTGATTATCTTCTTCGTTATTTGTATTTGAAAGTTCTACACTCCATGCAGGAGAATATCTATTAAATTTTTCATTACAATAAATATTTTCAATTCTTTGATTTCCTGTTCCAATAATTTTAGCAATATTTATTCCTTCTTCATTAGCACTAAACACCATAGGTGAATTTTCATAATTTCCAGCACAAGTACTTTCATCATTTGAAGAAATGCTGTTTCTCCAAGGACATGGTTCTTCTGATAAACACAATCTTATTACATTATTTCTACAATAAATTTCTAAAGAATCTCCTGCACCATTTGAACCGCTATCATGAATATTGCTATCTGGAATTTGTCCTATGTAGCCATCTGATTGTGGGCAATGATATAAACCTTCTAGGACTTCTCCATAACTTTCATCCTTCTCTTCAATTTCTATGTCTTGTACATCTTCCTCTTCATCATCTCCGCATGAAGCACTGGAAGAATCTTCTGTGGGAATATATCCAAATCCAGGACTTGATGGGACATATGACAATTTTGTGTCACACACTGATGGATTATCATTAAATGATGAACAAATTATATCTAAGTATGAAGCTGAATCTCTTTCACTGCTTACCATTTTCCCATTAACAACCAATGTTGGACTTCCTCTCACATTATATTCTTGACTTAATGCTGAATCTTCTGCATAATATTCCTCTCCTCTTCCTGAATCAATACAATCATTCATAGTATCTTTATCAATTCCTATTTTCATAATACATCTATCACTATCCCCATCTTCTAAGAAACATTCTAAATACTCAAGATATTTGTCTGATTGTTCTTCTCTTATACAAAGTTGTCTATAAGTTTCAGTTTCTTCTTCATCGCCATGCATAAAATAATGAAGGAATCTTATGTTTGAATTAACAGAATCTTCTAATACTCTTATTGTTGGAATAAATCCCTTTTCTGATTGAATTCCATAAGGGCAATAAGTCATGACAAATAATTCTACTTCTGGTTTGTCTGCTTTTGGAATGGAATTTGCAGAACTAAAATTAATTAAAATAATTACAAAAAATATTAAACAAATTATTATATTTTTTGTCTTGTTCATAGATTTGTTTTGTTATTTAGTTTTTTAAATGTTATGTTAATGTTACGCGTATGTCACCATTTCTTTTTAATAATTGTTACGCCTTTGTTACGTGATAAGTAAAGATTTGAAACTATCAATATTCTTAAAAAAAGGAGAATTAAGAAAAGAGGTCTGGACTAAATTAGACAAGGCTAAAACTGCAACAGATCTTGCCAAAGAATTGAAAAAACATAGAAGTGCTGTAAGCAGAGTTCTTTTAGATATGGAAAAAGAAGGATTGATTAAATGTGTAAATCCAGGAGATAATAATTTTAGACACTATGTAAAAAAATAGAAAAAAATAGAGGTTTTTAATTAAAATTTATACATTAGGATATATCTTTAAGATTCCTGAATCCAATAAATCTAACATCTTTATAATTTTTAATAGTGGGGTGGCTTTTTGTTATTACAATGCCTTTAACTTCTTTAATTTGAGAATAATCTTCACAAATATCTGATAGATTTTCTTCCACATGTCTAATCTTTTCCAAAAGACTTGGAATGTCTTCTATGCGCTCCTTTCCATCAATATAAGAATATTTCTTGCCATCCACAACTCCTTTTAGGTCACGTTCTCTATGTCCATGAACTCTCCTGTGTTCAAAATAAGGTTTTAAGTCCCACACTTTGGTTTCAATTACATATAATGTTCCATCCTTCCATGCTATTTGATCAATTTGTAAAGAAGCATTTTTTTTATCACTATAATCTGGAATTACCTTGAAGCCAATTTCTGATAATTTTTCTGGCACATGAATTTTTTCAAAATCATTTGAACGTTTCTCAATCGCTTTGCTAAAAAATTCCGTATAAAAAAAGGGATAATAAAAAAGTCCCATTTGTCTAATAAAATTATGAGATATAAGTAAATGATTATCAACATTTATGAAAAATGGGAATACTTCTCGATTCTCGGGAGTCATTACTAAATTATTATAAATTACATTTTTATCCAGATCTCTAAACTTTGTCCTAATTACTCTCTTAAATTGTTTCGCGTTTGTTTGAGTCATTAATCCAGATTGTTGTTCAAATTTTTTAATGAAATTTAGAATAAACTCGGGGGATATGCCTGCCTTTTTTAAATATTCGAGATTAAATGTATCTGCATATAACCTATTCTTTGTCAATCCACCAAATAAACTTTGTAATGTTGGAAACAACATGTTAATTGTTTCTTCAGGAGTTCTATTAACCGGATTCGGTTTTAATTTTTGGTTTTCTTTATATCCTTCTTTATGTATCTCAATAAATTTTTCAGCAGATTCTTTTTTCATTATAAGATTATCTTCAAATGATTCAAGAATAGGAACATAATCTTCATTTATTATAAATTTAAAATTTGACATCAAACTATCTTTATCAATATTTTCAAGATTAAATTTCTCTTTTGCTATATAATGCCCAAAATCTTCTTCAATTAAATATTTATTCTCAGATACTAGAATATAAACAGAGAATAAATCAATTAATTCGGGAGTGTTTTTATCATTTGCCTCTTCATTTCCAGGCAAATCATAGTCTTCCATAACTCTTTTAATTAAAACATTGACTGATAAAAATTGTCTTAACTCAATAGAAGGTATTCTTTTAAAAAAATCAGTAGCCATTTTTTCTCTAATCCCGAATAACCAAACTAATAATCTCCGTTTATCAAATCTACCTAAAACTTGTTTGAATCCATTATCAAACCAATCTATTTGTTTTTGTGCAACTTTAATTGCTAATGCTTTTGGAAGAAATATCATAGATTCACATTTTGGACAAATTATATCTTCGCTTCCCAATATCTGCCTTGTTCCACATTTTTGACAAACCATAAAGCAATAAATTATTTAGTTTATATATAATTTCTGAAATTAAAATATATACTTTCATTAATCTTAAAAACCTCTTCCAATTCTTCAATAAATGGATTCTAATTCAAATTTTTGTATAAGATTCACCATACCAAGAGATTTGGAATTAGCAGAAGGATTTGAAGTAAAAAATAAGACAAAAGATTTTGAATTATCCTTGAAGATATTAAAAAGAAATACCAAGATACCCGGAATAAATAATGAAAAAACCACAGCATATTTTATTAATAGAGAAGATAGGTTTGGAGATAATGTAGAGACTGTTTTAGAAGGAGGATTTGCATTCAATAACAAATCTTTTGGAGAAAAATGGGAGTTAATTTCTTCGGAGGATAAAATAAAAGAAATTTCTCATCTTAAGGAAATGTTAATCAAAAATGTACTCACTTTATTAAACCAAGTTATTGAGACTCATCAATATGTAAACAATAAATATTATATCTTTCCCGTAGAGCCAGTTCATATTTATAATTTTAAATTAACAACACCTTTCAAGATAGCTTTTCTTGGTAATCAATTTGGGAGAGGGTATTTCACAAATGACTATGGAATATTGCAAGAAACTCTTTCAGAAAATTCAAAGAAAATCACGGATTTTATAAACAATAAAAAAAAGTTTTTTGAGCCCCTACAAATAATGAAATATTCTATTGAATTTTCAAAAATGAGATTATTAAGGCCTGCTATTACTGAAGCACAATCTGCAGTTGAGCATCTATTAACATTACAATATTACAAATTAACTGGAAAACCTTTTCCTAAAAAAGCAACAAAAAAAGGAAAAGAAAGAGATTTCTATTTTTTTGAGAAATTGGAAGAGTATTCAAAAATCCAAGATAAATTTAATTTTAAGAAATTTGATAGGAAAATTCTTGATAAAGCAATGAAAATGAGAAATAAAATAATTCATGGAAAGGAGACTCCGAAATTAAATAAAGAGTTATGCTCTAAATATGTAAATGAATATAAAAAATTGTTTGATAGTATATATTTTGAAGATATAAATAATTAGTAACTCTTTTTTATATAAAAACTTATTAATCTAAATGGTAGTTTTGGTCTATGTTAGAGTTAATATTAACAATTCTATTATCTTTTAAGACAACATTGATTCTTTTTAATATACTTTTAATATTAATAATATTTTTAATAATTAAAAATCCTTCACAATCTATGGATAAGAAAAAGAAGATTTCTATGATAAAAATGGATAAGAAAGATGCATCAAAACCGAAAAAGAAAGAATTAGATTTAGTTCAAGAAATAAAACAATCTACTCATAATTTTATTGAAAAAGAAAAGAAAAAAAGCAAGAATTTTCGTCCACGAAAATTTATGGATGAGTATTCTTTAACAACTCTTTATGGATTTCTTATAGTTTCCATTGCGATGGTTATATTTTTCTTATCATTAGTTATGCCAGATATTTTCAACAATAATCTTCAGGGAGAAATGAGACTTGCAGTTTTTGTTTTATTATTTATTGGAGGAACTATAATTTGGGGAATTTTTGCACTTATATCCCCCCATAGTTCATATTCTAAAGAATTCGCTTTTTTGATATTTTTATCTGTTTCTATGATATGGAGTAATAAAATTGGATTTCTTAGTCAGCATAATATTCTTTGGGGAGTAATTATTGGATTGGCATTGATTGGTTTTTCCTTTATAGTAAAAAGAGACATAACTCCGGGGAAAGTTTTAGGGATGCTTACAATTCTTTTAATGCTGTATGTGTTCTTGGGAGGAATAATAATACTAAATGAAACATTTGGATATAAACCAATTTCTGCATATCTTAATCTTGATGGAAATGCACATAATAGATATTCACTCGAGGAAGGAATTGCATGTAGTTCATTTAGAGAAAAGATTTTAGTAGGAATGAATGTTTCGTGTAAAATAAATCCTTCTTTAAAAAAAATAATTAACGCTAATGTAACTTTTACATATAATTTAGGAGGATCTGAGACAATTCCTCTTAATGAGAATCTCACATTTATTGCTCCAGAAAATGTTTATTTGATCTTTTTTCAGATAAGGGGTTTTGACGAGGATGATAAAGAGATAGATATTTCTTCAAGTTGGAGACATACGTTTTATACTATAGAAGAAGATCAAAAAAGAAGAGAAGGTTTTGCCAAATATTTCTTAGGCCTTCTGGGTTTAATATTCATTACAATCCCATTAATGATAAATCAATTTAAAGAGTTAGTAAAAGCTGAAAATTCTCATTATAAGAAAAATTAATATAAAGCTCTAAATCTATAATATTTAATGAAACTAATAAATCATATAAAGAAATCTTATAAATTTGTAATCATCGCTTTTGTATTAATCTTAATTTTTTCTTTTTATTTTGTGCATACTTCCAAGCAAGAAAGTTTCTGGATAACAATTCACGGATGTGTGGATTCTATTTCCGACCAGAGTATTCCAAATACTTCGAGGGTTTTTGTATACCAAAACAAATATGTATATGAATTTAGAGATACAATGAAATTTAGCGAAGGAGAGCTGTTAGGAGAGACATTTGTTATTGAAAATTATTGCGGAGAGGAAGAAGGATATAGAATTTCTGTTTTGGTTCCAAGACCAATGGAATTATTAGTTTATACGAGTCCAAGTTTTGCTAAAACTATTTGGGCATCCGAAGAAAATAGTTATGTTCAAATGAATCTAACCTATGGAGATGAAGAATATCCTCAAGATGCTTTACTTACAAATAACATGGAGGAGAAAAAAGAATTAGAAAATTTAGATAGAATCTTCAATGAGCAGAAGTTTGATTTGTTAAATAATACTCTTAGGGATGAAATTGAAAAAGAATTCATTGGAGAAGCTAAGAACTATATTGTTGAATCAAATAATGAAGAGGGTATGGAAAATCAATTAAAGAAATTGTATGTATCACATTGGTTTTATTATAAGGGGCTGTATAGTATAGAATATTACTCATTTTGGGATTGTGCAAGAGAAACTGAAAAATTCTTAGAGAAGTATAATTTTAGGTTTCACATAAATCCTTTTTTAGATTCCCAAATACGTAATACAAGTAGCGGAGTGTTTGATGCTTATGATCCAAAGGGAGGATATCATCAAGGCAAACACGTGCTTGATTATAATAACAATATTTCCCTTATGGAAGATGAAATAGTAAATTTGCGGAGAGAATACCAAAGTTTGAGTAGATATGCCGATGAATGTTCTTCGACATTAAATATTATAAAAAGAGATTTTGAATCACAAGATATTTATTTTAAATATAAAATACTTTTCTTGATTATAATTTCTTCATTAGCAATCTTATTTGGAATATATCTTGAACACAATCATAAGTTGTTTAATAATCTAAAAAAATTTGTTTATAAATGCTATAAAGAAAGCATTTTAAAATTCAAAAATAATGTTATAGAAATACTTGAACCTTCAATTGATAGTTTGCACCATACAATCTATATTCCTTTAGCAATTTTGGCTTATACAGGATATATATTTATATCAAATACTGCAAGTCATATATCAAAAATGAATGGTTTAATTTCATTGATATTTACTTTGTTATCTATATCAGTTCTTACCACCTTATTTTTCTTAAAAGATAAAAAAGGAGAAAGATTCAAAAAATGGGGATATTATTATTTCACTTTTTTAATTTTAGCAATATTCTCCATAATCATGGGTTATTCTGTTGTTAAATTATTTGCAGAACTATTACTTGTTTTAGAAAAATTTGTGCAAGGATGTTTAGAGATTCTTTTTGGAAACCCTATTTAATTTTAAACAATCTTCATATCTATAATTTTCTTTCCATCATAGAATGTCTTTTCTTCATCATCATAGACTATTTCTCCCTTGGCAAATCTCACAAACAATTCCTTAAGTCCATCCATATCTTGTTCTAATTTAGTTTTATCTTCTTCAAGTTTTAATTTATCTTTTTTGATTTCACCACTTAATCCAATAAATTTGGTATAATAATCAAGCATTCTATAATTTTTCCAACCACCTCTTTCTCTTAAAGTATCTAAAGAAAGGGCTTCTGGATTTTCTTGTATTTTAATTCTTAAAGAAATGGCCCCACTATGTCTGAGATCATATAATGTCATTTCTTTGAATTTGCCTTTTGCTTTTGGATGTGAAACTTTATCACCCCAAATTTGTTCTGCAACTTTCTGCATTTTTTTATGAAGCATTAAGTGAGAAAATTCAAATAAATAATCGTATGGTTTTTTTTCTTTTTCTTTAATATATTTTAAAATTTCTTTACCACAATAAATTAAATTTAACTGCCTTCCCATAACTTTAGAAATCTCATCAGAAATATTAATCCAAACATCTTCATTCTTTTCAAAAACTTCTTTAGTCTGAAAACTTTTTAATTCAGTTGGACTTCTAATTAAACTATCATAAACAAAAGTTAATATTAATTGTTCTTCCTTATCAAAATAAGGCAAAAATTTATTTGTGAAATCTTCTTTTTCAATATAAACAAAGTGGGGGGATTCATCGACGGAACTATCTAAATCTTCGGATATATTATATATTGAGATTTGTTTTTTTCTATTAACTTTAATCCACCAATTCCAGAATGTTTTGAATATCTTAACATAATCTTGTGGTGAGGAATATTTCTTTCCATCCTTACGTCTTATATCGCCTTCTCGTATATCTCTAAAGAATTCTGCAATCTTTTTTTCAGTTATTTTAGTTATATCTTTTATTCCTCTTTCTTCATTCATTCGCATTATTTGGGCTAATCTTTGTCTTAGATTATTTAATCTAGGATAACTTCGACCACCTTTTACAGATTTACGAGAAACATTGACCCCCATTTCCATATCAAAAATAAATTTAATTAAAATATCAGAATTATTTTTTGAGAGATTATCTTCACCTTCTTCTTTAACAGATTCTTTCCATCGAATATACCTTTGTTTGTGTCCATGAACATCTAACTTCATAAAAAATAGAGAAGTAGGAACTATTTAAAGTTACCTACGCCCTACCTACGCCCCCACCGAGATTCGAACTCGGGTCACTGCCTTTCTTCTTTTCTCAAAAAGAGAAATAAGGAATGCTTTTGCATCCGCCTTTGAAAGGGCAGCA